>DASZGP010000159.1:0-3911 GCA_035938695.1 Candidatus Dormiibacterota bacterium
GTGCGGGCCATTCTCGACCACCTCAAGGCCCAGGACGACGTCATCCTGGCCATCCTGCGCAACATGGAGGGGGCTTCGGGGATCACGCCGGACTCCGCCCAGCGCGCCGCCGAGGACCGCCTCCGCCAGGTCCAGTCCACCGAGGCGGCGGTGGTGGCGCGGACGATCGAGGAGGAGGAGACCGAGGCGGGGCTGCACGACGCCCCTGGGCCTGGTTGATGGAGGGGGCGTTGTATGATAGCTGCTGACTCAGGTTCCGTGTCACTTTGAGGTAAGCGTGAAGACCCAGGGCCAGGGACCCGGCGGGAGCTCGGACCCGGCCGACCGCTGTTCCTACCCCAAGCCCTTCGCGGCTGACTTCGGTGACTGTCCGAGCTTCCAGGCGGTCAGCTTCCTGGCCGCCGACTCGACCAACCGGGCGCTCGGCACCTGGCTGACCTGCCGCCACCTCACCACGGGCAGGCTGGCCGACACGAGCGGTCACTTCTATCCACGCTGCGGGCTGGGCAGCGCCGCCGAGCGCCGCCGCTGGCTGGCGCTGGTCAGCCCGGCGCGGCTGGAGCTGGTGCGGGCCATCCAGGAGGAGTTTGACGCCCACACCAGGGCCGACCGCCAGCGGCTCTTCGAGGCCAAGGCGGCGGCGATCGCGTCGCCCCAAACCGGCGAGCTGCGGGACGCGCTGGACCTGATGCTGGGCGCCTACCTGGATCGCACCGCCGCCTTCATGCGGGGGCGCGAGGCGCGGCTGGACGAGGTCGGCCTGCCGGTCGAGCCCCTGCTGCGGCTGATCGAGGACTGGTCCCGGGCCTGGGTCGAGAGCCGCCAGATCGCCGACCCCGGCGCCAGGCGGGCCGACCTGGAGGTGTTCCCGCCGGCCGTCCAGGCATTTTTGGGGCCGCCCGCCGAGCTGCCCTGGCGCGACCGCCCGGTGACCCAGGCGCCGATCTTCGAGACCGAGACCCTGCGCATCTCGCGCACCTTCAACCCCGACGGCCTGCGCTTCGACGGGGACATCGACGCCTCCAACGTCGGCGCGGTCGGCGAGCCCCTGGCCACCCGGACGCCGCGGGGCGGCGACCTCCACATCGACCTCAGCGGGCTGGTCTTCTGCGACCTCGGCGGCCTCCGCGCGATCATGCGGGTGGCCCACCAGCAGGCCCCCGGCCAGCGCGTGGTGCTCCAGGACCTGCCCGCCCACCTGGCCCGGGCGATGCGGATCGTGGGTTGGGCCGACCTGCCCAACGTCACCATGGTCAGCACCGCGGCGGCCGCCTCGTGAGCCTGACCGCCGCCGCCCCGGGTGCCGGGTTCCGTCACGAGGCCCTCCTCTACGCCGGAGAGGAAGACTTCCTGCACGGGACCGAGAGCTTCATCCGTGGCGGGCTGGCCGCCGGCGAGCCGACCCTGGTGGTGGTGGCGGCGCCCAAGATCGCCCGGCTCCGGGAGCGGCTGGGCGGCGACGCCGACCGGGTGGACTTCGCCGACATGGCCGGCGTCGGGCTCAACCCGGCCCGGATCATCCCCGCCTGGCGGGACTTCGTCGACCGCCACGCCGGTGCCGGCCGGGCGCTGCGCGGCATCGGCGAGCCGATCTGGGCGGAGCGCGACGCCGACGAGCTGCCGGAGTGCCAGCGCCACGAGGCGCTGCTCAACGTGGCCTTCGCCGGCGCCGCCGACTTCTGGCTGCTCTGCCCCTACGACACCACCGCGCTGGCCCCCGACGTGCTCGCCGAGGCCGAGCGCTCCCATCCCTTCCTCAGCGAGCGGACCCAAGCCCGCCCGAGCCCGGCCTACGGGGGGCTGGAGAGCTTCGCCGAGCCCTTCACCGCCCCGCTGTCACAGCCCGCAGATGCCGCCGAGCTGAGCTTCGACGCCGGCGGCCTGGAGGCGGTGCGGGCGCTGGTATCGCGATCGGCGGCCCGCGCCGGCCTGGCCCTGGACCAGATCGCCGAAGCCGTCATGGCGGCCAACGAGGTGGCCACCAACAGCGTGCGCCACGGCGGCGGCGCCGGCCGGCTGCGGGTCTGGACCGAGGCCGGGGCGCTGGTCTGCGAGGTCGGCGACGCCGGCCGGATGGCCGACCCGATGTCGGACCGCGAGCGGCCCGGCGCCGACCCCGACGCCCGCCGCGGGCTCTGGCTGGTCAACCACCTCTGCGACCTGGTCCAGATCAGGTCGGTGGCCGGCGGCACCGTCGTCAGGATGCGGATCAGGCGCCGCTGATCGGGATGGCCCCACCCCGAATCCGGGCGGGGCCATCCGGTCCTCAGACCGTCAGCCGGCTCCGCGCCGGCGCAGCAGCGCCAGCGGCACCCCACCGAGCAGGGTCAGCAGCAGCAGCCCCAGCGGCAGCCAGATCCCCGCCGCCGCCAGCGCGGTGTTGGGCAGGGGGGCCGCGGTCGGGGTGGGGCTGGGCGCGGCGGCCGCCGGCGTCGGCGAGGATACCGCGGTGGTGGTGGCGCCGGCGGTGCAGACCTGGCCGACCTGGTAGTCGTAGTTGGGGCCGGCCTGGTCGTAGCTGGGCAGGATCACGCCCTCGACCTCCTGGGTGGTGCCGTAGGGGCCGGAGAGCTGGTCGCCCTTGACGATGTTGCCGACCGCGCTCAGGGGCACGTCGACGATCACCTTGCCGTTGGGACCTTCGATGAACTGCCCGCCGTCGGTGGTCGAGCGGGTGGCCCGGCCGGTGGTGATCTGGCCGTCGCCGAAGGTCACCACGCCGGTCTGGCTGACCTCCACCACCGAGTAGTAGGTCACCCCCTTGAAGACCCAGTTCATGTAGTACTGGTTGGCGGTGCCGCCGGGGGGCAGGGCCTTGGTCAGGTTGTTGATCGTCAGGGTGGTGATCAGGTAGAGGCCGTCGCTGCTCAGCGTCATGTCACCGGCGAGGATGTTGAGCTGGGGGTTGGAGCCCTGCTCGACCGGCGTGCCCCCGACCAGCGGGACGTTGAGGCTGTCGTTGCCCGCCTTGCCGGTGAAGAGGTGGTCGCAGGGGTTGTTGTGGATCGGCAGGGTGGGGACGGTGGTGACCACCGCCGGCGGCGGGGTGTTGTGGATCGGCGTGACGTTGCCGCCGTTGACGTCCTTCATGATGTTGGTCAGCATCGGCGCGCCCCAGCCGGAGACGTAGTCCCAGCCCGGCGCCGCCGGGTAGTAGCCGTTGCTCCCCTGGGTGATGTCGAAGAAGTCGTTGGCCACCTTGGTGCTGTCCTTGCCGATGGTGTAGAGGGCGGGGTTGGCGAACCCGGTGCCGCCCGCCGACGCGGCCTGGACCCGGGTCCACATGCCCATCCACAGCGGTGAGGAGAGGCTGGTGCCGCCACCGGGCTGGTCCGGGCTGCCGCCGCTGGCGATGGTGTAGCCGTTGGGGTTGGCGCCGGTGCCGAACTGGAAGTCGCCCGACTGGGCGGTGATGTCGGGGATGCCGCGGCAGAGCGGCGCGGCCGGGCTGTAGGGGTTGCCGTGAGGGTCGGTGACGCAGTGGCCGACGATGGTCGTGACCCCCGACTGGTAGTCGCCGGCCTTCATGAAGAAGCTGCTGCCGCCGCCGGTGTAGGTCCAGGCGTACTCCAGGGCCCGGGTTGCCGGGGTGGTCTTGCCGTCGCCGTCGTAGTACAGGATGGTGCCGCCGACGCCCACCGCGTAGGCGCTGTCGGCCGGGTAGTTGAGCAGCGGCACGGCCTCGTTGGTGATGCCGTTGAGGGCCGCCGGGGCGAGCCACGGGCACGAGGAGCCGAGGTCGCCGGTGGAGGCGAACATCGTGCGGCCCTCGGCCACGGCGTGCTTGAGGGTGGCGTCGTAGAGGTCCTGGTTGGTGTTGGAGATGATGATCACGCCCTGGGGGTTGCCGGGGCCGCCGGCGGCGAACGTGTCGGTGCCGGGGGCCTCCTCGCAGCCGCTGAAGGACGAGT
>DASZGP010000160.1:0-9389 GCA_035938695.1 Candidatus Dormiibacterota bacterium
TCGCCGCCCTCCCCGACCCCACCCTGGCGGCGGTCGGCGGTCACTCCTACGGCGGCCGGATGGCGTCGATGCTCGCCGCCCAGACCCCGGTGCGGGGGCTGGTGCTGTTCAGCTACCCGCTCCACCGTCCCGGTTTCCCGGACCAGATGCGCACCGAGCACTGGCCGCGGATCGCCTGCCCGGTCCTGCTGCTCTCGGGCGACCGCGACCCCTTCGCCCGCATCGACCTGCTCCGGGCCACCGTCCCGACGCTGGCCCGGGCGGAGCTGGTGGTCTACCCCGGCCTGGGCCACGGGCTGCTGCCGGTGCTCGACGACGCCCTCGACCGGGTCGCCGGGTTCCTCCGAGCGCTGGCCTGAGGGAGGACGGGGCCGCAGCCCGCAGGCTCCGGCCCCGCCGTGGCCGTCAGGCCGTCAGACGCAGCTGCTGGCCGGCCCGACCTGCCCTGGCCGAAATGTGGTGAGCCGCGTCCTACATCCGGCAGACGCCGAGGACGCTGACCTCGACGCAGACGTAGCCGGTGTTGCAGATGCACTGCGAGACGACGCAGCTGGCGGTCTTGCCGCCGCCGGCGGCTTCGCCGAGGTCGGCGCTGTCGAGGCGGCGCACGGTCTCGCGGTTGAGGCTGAGGCGCGAATCAAGGCGCTGAGTCATGGTCTGAGACCTCCGAGTACCCGTTCCTTCCCCCGCCGGCGAAGCCGGCGGATGAGCCGATGCTAAACCAAGGTGGTGGCCGGAGCCCAGCCCCGGCCACCACCTGTTGCATCAGGGTTCAGTCGTCCTCGCAGCCGCCGCCGTCGTCGGCCAGGCCGGCGCTGGCGCTGACGGCGCGGTCGCCGCCACCACCGTCGTCGCCGTCATCCCCACCACCCTCGGTGTCCGAGCAGCCCCCGCCGGCGCGGCCAGCCGGGTAGGAGACCACCTGCTGGAAGGTGGGGCGGTTGACCCAGGGCATCCCGGGCACCTTGCCCACGCCCACGGCGTTGAACTGGATGTCGTCGGCGCCGGGGTTGCACTGGCCGGCCCCGTTGCTCCGGCTGCAGGTCCAGGTCGCGGGGTCGGGGTTGCCGTAGGCCGTCGAGAGCGAATCGAGCGCGCCCTGGAGCGCGGCCACCAGCGCGGTCTGGCAGGTCGCCAGGCTGCCGCCGCCGCAGTAGCTCTGGGAGTAACCGTTGGCGATGGCCGGGTTGGCCGCCTGGCGCAGGGCGCGCTGGAGGTAGCCCTCCCAGCCGCCGTCGTAGGCCGACCCGGTCGGGCCGGGCGGGTTGTTGAGCGGGTTGAGGCCCTGGAGGGTCGAGAACTGGCCGCCGTTCAGCCAGGGGTCGAAGATGGCGTGGGCCAGGCGCGGGTAGAGAGCGTCCATGATGGCCACCGCATTGCCCTGCTCGTAGCTCGACGAGCCGGAGCGGTCGCGCCGGTGGGCGCCGGGCACGCTGCCCGCCCAGGCCGGGTCGTTGACCCAGGCCTCCAGGATGGCCAGGGCCTGCGCCTGCCGCGCCGTCAGGGTGGCGCCGCCGAGCGCCGCCGCCATGGGGGTGACCAGCTGCGACCCGTCGAGGTCGACGGTGCCGGCGTCCTCCATGGCGTTGACGATGTCGGTGGGGGTGGCCAGGCGGCTGCCGATGATCGCCGAGACCCGGTCGGAGAGCGACTGGACCCGGTACACCGGCCCGTAGCCGAACTGGTTGTCGGCGGCCGAGAAGCCCGGCGCCGGCTTGTTGTTCCAGTTGGTGAAGAAACCGGCCGGGGGGTTGACCGCGCGGGGGTGGAGGTCGGCCGCCGAGAGGTCGCCGGGGACGAAGCCCTGCCACTCCCACTGGCCGGTGCCCCAGACCGGGAAGTTGGGGTTGACCCGGGGGTTGCGGATCGGCAGCTTGCCGGCCATGTAGTAGCCGACGTCCTTGCTGTCGACGTAGGTCCAGTTGAAGGTGCCGATCTCCTTGCCCGCGGCGCGCTGGAAGTCGGTCACGCCGTGGATCAGGTCGGGGTTGTTCCATTCCATGAAGGCCGGCGCCGCACCCAGCTCGTCGAACCACGTCGACCGCTGGGTGGAGACGGCGACGGGGACCGGCTGCCCGGTCGCCGGGTCGATGGCCGTGGTGCGTCCGACGACCGGGCCGTGGACCGTCCGCTCGATCTGGATCGTGACGATCGTCGGAGGGTTGGTCGACGACGCCGTCGGCTTGGCCACCTGGGTGTCGCTGCGCTCGTACATTGGGGTGCAGGCGCCGTTGTAGACGTAGGCGGTGCTGGCCTGGGTGGCCGGGGTGCCGTCGACGTTGCAGAGGCGCTCGACGCGCTGGTCGATGATGTCGGCGCCGGCCGAGGTGGCGCTCCAGGCGTAGTCGGCGCCACGGCCCAGCTCGACGAAGACCTCGGTGCCGGGGAAGGCCACCCCCCGGGAGGAGATGCCGGGGCCGTGGAGCTCGATCTCGTGGAGGATCTCAGGCGCGTAGTAGCCGGTCTGGGGCCCGAAGACCGCGATCGGGTGCCCGGTGGCCGAGTGGTTGGCGTTGACGATCAACTGGTTGCTGGCGTGGGGCAGCGAGGCCCCCGGCATGAAGCCGGTGAGGTCGACCGTGACCGGGCCGACCACGGTCTGGCCCGAGCCGGGCGGGATCGGCGGCACCGGGCCGCCGTTGCAGGCGTTGGAGGTCGGCGGGGCGGTCGGCATGGCCACCGAGCTGGGATCGACGCTGGCCGGGACCTGCTCGTAAGGGAAGGGCGTGGTCAGGCTGCTCCTGGCCTCGGGGTCGTTCTGGGAGCGGAAGTCGGACCACATGGCGGCGCCCTGGGTGGCGCCGTAGCGCTGCACCAGCGACTGGTAGAGCAGCGCGCTGTCGACCTCGTTGCCCCCGCCGATGGCGAAGATCGCCTGGACCAGGGTCGCCGTGGCGACGATGTCGCGCACGCTCCACTGCGCCGGGACGACCTGCAGCGCGGCGTACTCGACGGGCATCTTGGTGGGGTCGGCCAGTGCCGCCTGGATGTAGGCGTTGACGCCGTCCGCGAAGGCGTTGCCGTCGTTGACCACCAGCTGGCCCTCGCTGATCATCTGGCCGCCGACGCTGATCTGGGTCGGATACTCGACCGGCAGCTTGTCGACCTGCTGCTGCAGCTCGGCCTCGGTGTAGCCGGCGACGCGATCGATGGAGCAGTCCATCGCCAGGTCGGCCGGCGACGCGCCGACAAAGGACGAGAGCTGGCCCCGGCCGTAGTGGCGCAGGACGTCCATCATGAAGAGGCGGTCCTGGGCCGAGGCGTAGCCGGCGCCGAACTCGGTGTCGTAACGGGTCTGGCCGAAGATGTGGGGGACGCCGAACTGGGCGTCGCGGATGATCGCCGTACCGGGGTGGTTGGCGATCGTCTGCAGGGTGTCGCCCGGCAGCACGGTGGCGTGGAAGCTGGCGTCCTTGTAGTAGCTCTGGAGCTGGGCGGCGCCCAGGTTCGGCGCCACCTTGACCAGGTCGCCGTACATCCCGAGCTGGTCCTGGGTGTGGGGCGGCGTGCCCATGCCGCCCTGGGCCCTGAGGAGGTCGGCGGCGTTGTAGAGCCCGTTCTCACCCGGCGGCACGATGTTCAGCGCCTGGCCGGCGGAGCAGTCCACGAAGGGCGCGCCGACCGGCCCCTGGACGTTGATGCAACCGTTGGTGGCGGCGACGGGCAGGCGCCCGACCCCGCCGGCGCCGACCGCGATCACCGCGGTGGCCAGCGCGCCCAGCAGCGCGCGTCCTCTCAGACTCCCTACCACAGCAAAGCCCCTCCGATGGGTTTGCCGCCCGCCGACTGTTCCCCGCGGCGACTTCGACGGCCCGGCCATTATGCACCCGCCGGGGAACACCGTGACCCCGCGCCAGGGGTGGATGTAACAGAAATGGCGACGATGTAGACGAAACCACCCCCTGGCGCGTCTGGGTATGTAGGAGCCGCGCATCCGCTGACTCAGCGGGCCAGGAGGGGACGCGGCGCCCGCTCAGAGGAAGGCGGGATGGTCTGGGTGGCCGGTGGAAGGCCGGTCACCCGGTCCACCACCATTCGCGAAACGAGGCGGTGACGATGGCCGCCGCCGCCAGTAATTTACCGACGCTAAGTATTAGCATTGGTAAGCAATGAGCCCCGCCCCCTCCCCCACCCGGCCCGCCGTCGACGAGGTCACCCGCCTCCGGCTGGCCGTGATGCGCCTGGCCCGGCGGCTGCGGCAGCAGGGCAGCGAGGGCATCACCCCGTCTGGGCTCTCGGTCATGGGCCTCCTCGAACGGCACGGACCGCTGGGCCTCGGCGACCTCGCCGCCCGCGAGGCGGTCAAGCCGCCGTCGATCACCCGCCAGGTCAACGTCCTGGAGGAGGCCGGGCTGGTCGAGCGCGAGACCACCGCCGAGGACCGGCGGACGGTCCAGGTCCGCCTCACCCCGCTCGGTCGCCGCCGCCTCGACGCCATCCGCCACCAGCGCAACGCCTGGCTGTCCGAACGCCTGGCCGACCTCGACGCCGCCGGGCTGGACGACCTCCGGCGCGGCGTCGGGGCCATCGAGCGGCTCCTGGAGCAGGGCCCGTGACCACCGCCGCCAAGCTCGCCCGGAGCACCTTCCGGGCCCTCCGGGTGCGCAACTACCGGCTCTTCTTCGCGGGCCAGATCGTCTCGGTGTCGGGGACCTGGATGCAGAGCGTGGCCCAGGCCTGGCTGGTGCTCCGGCTGACCGGCAGCGGCGCCGCGCTGGGGCTGATCATCGCGCTGCAGACGCTGCCGATCCTGATCGGCGGGGCCTACGGCGGGGTCATCGCCGACCGGGTCGACAAGCGCCGGATGCTCTACGCCACCCAGGCCGCCGCCGCGGCCCTGGCCCTGACCCTGGGCCTGCTGACCCTGACCGGGCTGGTCCAGCTCTGGCTGGTGGGCGGGCTGGCGCTGGGCCTGGGGCTGGTCAACATGGTGGACATCCCCACCCGGCAGAGCTTCGTCCAGGAGATGGTGGGGCGCGAGGACCTGACCAACGCCATCAGCCTCAACAGCGTGATCATGAACGGCGCCCGGATCGTGGGCCCGGCGCTGGCCGGGGTGCTGATCGCCACCGTGGGGATCGCCGTCTGCTTCCTGGTCAACGCCGCCTCCTACCTGGCGGTGCTGGCCGGGCTGTGGGCGATGCGCGGCCCCGAGCTCAACCGGGTGACGCCGGGGCACCGCTCTCCGGGCCAGCTGCTGGAGGGGCTGCGCTACGTCTGGCGCCGGCCCGAGCTGCGCACTCCCCTGCTGATGATGGCGGTGGTCGGCTGCTTCGCCTTCGAGTTCACCGTCTCGCTGCCGCTGCTGGCCCGGTTCACCTTCCACACCGGGGCCCAGGGCTTCGGCGCGATGAGCTCGGTGTTCGGGGTCGGGGCCGTCGGCGGCGGGCTCCTGACGGCGGCGCTGGGCCGGCCCACCGGCCGCCGCCTGGTCCTCGCCGGGCTGGCCTTCGGCGCCCTCATCCTGCTCACCGCGATGGCCCCCACCTTCCCCCTGACCCTGGCTCTTCTAGCGGCCACCGGGGCCACCGGCATGGCCTTCGCGGCGCTGGCCAACTCGACCATCCAGCTCAGCGCCGACCCGGGGATGCGGGGCCGGGTGATGGCCCTCTACGCGGTGGCCTTCATGGGCAGCACCCCGATCGGCGGCCCGATCGTGGGCTGGGTCGGCCAGAGCATCAGCCCCCGGGCCGCGCTGGGGCTGGGCGGGGTGGCGACGATCCTGGCGGCGCTGGCGGCCTACCGCTCGCTGGCCGGGGCGCGACCTCAGGCCGTCTCACCGGAAACTCACAGGTTGCCTCAAGCCGGAGCACAGGCGGGGGCGGTTTGATGGTTCCGTCCCCACGTGGGGGCGGTGCGGCTGAAGCCCGCCCGGTGGACCCAGGAGAAGAAACATGAGGTTGAGATGGCGTCACGCCGCCCCGCTGCTCGGGATCGCGGCGCTCTCCGCCGGGGTGGTCGCGGTGGAAGCCGCGACGCCGACCCCGGCGGGCACCGAGAACCCCGCCCAGATCTTCGTCGACAAGCTGGCCGGCATCCTCCACGTCAGCTCCAGCGCGGCCAAGGACGACATCATGAAGGCCCAGCTGGCGACCATCGACCAGCTGGTCAAGGACGGCCGGCTGACCGCCGCCCAGGGCGCGGCGGCCAAGCAGCGGATCCAGAGCGGCCAGTCCGCCGGCCCGGTTCCTGGCTTCGGCTTCGGCTTCGGCGGTCCCGGGGGTCGTGGGCGCGGGCCCGGTATCGACCGCCAGGTGGCCATGGACCTGCGCACGGCTGAGCTCGCCGCCGCCGCCAGCACGCTCAAGGTCAGCGCCGCCACGCTGATGTCGGACCTCCAGTCAGGCCAGACCATCGCCCAGCTGGAGACCGCCGCCGGCGTCGGTGACGGCACCCTGCGGGCCAACCTGAAGAGCGCCGCCAGGGGCGTGCTGGACAAGGCGGTCAAGGCCGGCACCCTGACCCAGGCCCAGGAGGACGCCATGCTCCAGCGCATCGGCGCCGCCGGCTTCGGCTTCTTCGGTGGCCACCGCGGCCGGCCCGGCGGACCACCTCCGGGTGGGTCCGCGCCTCCCGGCGGCACCGCCCCCCCGGCCGGCGCCAGCCCCAGCGGCTACCAGCAGAGCTAGCCCCGGCCGGCATCGCGCCAGCGGCGGCGGACGTGACACCGCCGCCGCGCCGGCCTTCCCACCGCGGGCGTTCGGGTCTCAGACTGTTCGACACCGGTCGGATCACCCTGACCCGAACCCCCACAGGAGGTCGGAACCCCATGCCAGAGGACAGCACGATCAGCCTCGAGCGCGACGACCACGTCCTGCTGATCGGCCTCAACCGCCCGGAGAAGCGCAACGCCTTCAACCTCGCCATGCTCCGCGAGCTGAGCCTGGCCTACGGCGAGCTGGACCGCGACCCCGACCTCCGCTGCGGAGTTCTGTTCGCCCACGGCGAGCACTTCACCGGCGGGCTCGACCTGCTCGACGTCGGCCCCACCCTGTCCAGCAGCGGCTGGGACATCCCCGAGGGCGGCCTCGACTTCACCGGCCTCTCCACCGCGCCGGTGCGCAAGCCGGTGGTGATGGCGATCCAGGGCCGCTGTCTGACCCTGGGCATCGAGCTGGCCCTGGCCAGCGACGTCCGGGTGGCCGCCGCCGACGCCCGCTTCGCCCAGATCGAGATCAAGCGCGGCATCATGCCCTTCGGCGGCGCCACCATCCGCTTCGTCCGCGACTGCGGCTGGGGCAACGCCATGCTCCACCTCCTGACCGCCGACGAGTTCGACGCCGCCGAGGCGCTGCGGATCGGGCTGGTCCAGGCGGTGGTGCCGCCGGGCCGGCAGCTGGCGAAGGCTCGCGAGATCGCCGACGCCATCGCGGCCCAGGCCCCCCTGGGCGTCGAGGGCACGCTGCGCAACGCCCGGCTGGCCTGGCGCGAGGGCGAGGCCAAGGCGGCCGAGCGGCTGCTGCCGGAGATCCGCGAGCTGATGACCACCGGCGACGCCGGGGAGGGGCTGCTGGCCTTCGTGGAGCGGCGCGACGGGGTCTTCTCCGGGCGTTGAGCCCTGCCCCCGGAAGTCCTGGCCGGAGTCAGCCCACCGGGCCCTCAGCCTCCGGTCGGCCCGGTCAGGAGGGTCCCCGATGGGGCCCACCGCGCCGCCGGCGTCCGACGACCAGGGCGCCCCCCAGCAGGGTGATCGCCGCGGCCGGCAGCAGGCTCAGCGGGTTGGGGCCGGCGGGCGCCGTGTTGGGCAGCGGGACGGTGCGGCCGCCGGTCGCGGTCGAGGCGGCGGGGTTGAGGATGGTCTGGTGGGCGACGACGACCTCGCCCTTGCCCCCGCCGAGGCGGTTGTTGTCGGCATAGGCGATCTCCGCCAGGTGGGTGATCGGGTTGATCTTGACCATGAAGAAGTCGGCCAGGCTGCGGTCCTTGCTGCCCGGCCCGATGCCGCAGAGGATGCCCTGGAGGCAGATCCCACCCTTGTGGTTGGGGATCGTGGTGATCGTCTGCTCGACGACCTTGGGATGGTCGGTGTCGGCGCCGGTGACCTGGGCGAAGTGGGGGGTCCAGGTCGAGGTGTCCTGGCTCGGCGACCCCGTCGCGCTCTCGTACCACGCGGTGTCGATGACCCCCGGCGCCGGCGAGTCACCGGTGGAGTAGGTGGTCGACCCGTTGCCGATCGCCAGGGTGTCGATCTTGAAGGGCTTGCTCCAGGTCGCGCCCTTGTCCTTGGAGTAGATGTAGTAGCGGTGGAAGTGGTCGCCCGGCGCGCCGCCCCGGGTGGAGTCGAAGGTCAGGTACACGGTGCCGTTGGCATCCAGGAACCCCCAGGGGAAGAAGGTGCCCTCGATCGACTCGCTGGTCGCCGTGCCATCCGGCACGTCGGCCAGGGTGTCGGTCCAGGTCGCCCCCGCGTCGGCCGAGTGGGCCAGCACCAAGGCCCGCACCGGCCCGTAGGGCGGGACCCCGGTCTGGGGATTGGCGTTGGAGACGAAGTCGCTGATCGAGTAGACGACGTACAGGTCCTTGCCGTTGGGATCGACGAGCATCGGCCCGCTGAAGGTGTTGACACCCTGGTCGAGGATCGACGCCGGGGTGCCCGAGTGCCCGCCCAAAAGGATCGGCAGCGCCGTGCCCTGGCCGGTGCTGTTGACCGGGATCTGGTTGACCGGGGTGTTGGTCCAGGTCACGCCACCGTCGGTGCTGACGGAGATGAACTCGGCCTCCAGCACGAAATCGTGGTAGACGAGGTAGAGCGTCTTGTTGTCGGGGGAGTGCGCGAACCAGGCGCGGTCCTGCTCGATCCCGGCGTGGGCCACCGGCCCCCAGGTCTTGCCGTAGTCGTGGGACACCCGCACCCCGGAGTCGGGCGGCGAGCCGTTGGCGTTGGTGACGTGGAGGTCCTCGACCAGCGCCGTGCCGTCGTGGAGGAAGTCCAGCGCCGAGTCGCCGCCGCCGTACGGCGTGTGGGAGGTCCCCCAGGTCAGCCCGTCGTTGGCCGAGTACCAGTTGTTGGTCCCGCCACCGCCGGGCGTGGAGACCAGCAGGTGGCGGCCGTCGTCGGCGATCGCCAGCGAGGGCTCCCCGTAGGTGGCGGTCTGGCCCAGGCCCATGGTGGTGAAGCCGAACGGACCCATCGGGGGCGTCACGTCGGGCGTCGCCGCCGCCACCGCCAGGGCCGGCCGGCCGGGTACACCGAAAGCCACCAGGGCCATGACCGCGGCGGTCATGGCGCGACGCGAGATACTCACTCGAAAACCTCCCCGACCGCGGCCGAACTGGCCATGGCCTTCCCGCCAGTCTACAGGGAGGTGGCGGGCGTGACCAGACCCCACCGGGCCGCTGTGCCGGGCGTCAGGGGCAGGACGCGACCCTGGCCCCGGTGTCGTATTGAA
>DASZGP010000161.1:0-6019 GCA_035938695.1 Candidatus Dormiibacterota bacterium
GGCCTTCGAGCTCTACGTTCGCTGGAGTGGCCTGGCCGACAAGCTCCAGGCCGGCACCTACCGGGTCCCCGCCGGGCTGACCGAGGTCCAGCTGATCCAGCTCCTGGAGCGCAACACCGGCGGGACCTCGGTCACCCTCACCGTGCCCGAGGGCTGGACCCCGGGGCAGATCGGGCGCGCCGCCGAGTCCAAGGGGCTGTTCAGCGCCGCCGCCTACCTCGACGTGGTCCAGCACGGCACCTTCAGCGACGCCTTCCTGGCCGGCCGCCCCGCCGGGGCCGACCTCACCGGCTACCTCTTCCCCGACACCTACTACCTGGCCCCCGACGCCAAGCCCGCCGACCTCGTCCAGCTCCAGCTCCGCCGCTTCGGGGAGGTGGTCACCCCCGAGCTGCGGGCCAGGGCCCAGGTCCACGGGCTGACCTTCCACCAGGCCCTGACCATGGCCTCGATCATCGAGCGCGAGGCGGCCTTCGCCGAGGACCGGGCGCCGATCGCCCAGGTCTTCTACAACCGGCTCGCCGCCGGCATGCCGCTGCAGGACGACGCCACCCTGCTCTTCGCCAAGGGCGTCACCTCCGGCATCCCCACCGACGCCGACAAGCAGGTCAACTCGCCCTACAACACCTACCTCCACACCGGCCTGCCGCCCGGCCCCATCTGCAACCCCGGCCTGGCCGCGATCCAGGCGGCGCTCAACCCCACCCCCAACGACTACCTCTACTTCATCACCGACAACGCCGGCCACGCCCACTTCGCCCGCACCCTGGCCGAGCACGAGGCGCTGATCGCCCGCTACGGTGTCCACTGATGGCGCCGCCGCGGCGTTGCCTCGGGGCCCCGGTCCCGTGAGGGTGCTGCTGCTGGGCCACCCGGTGGCCCACAGCCTGTCCCCGCCGATGCAGAACGCGGCCTTCCGAGCCCAGGGCCTGACCGAGGGCTACGAGGCGGTCGACGTGGCCCCGGAGAAGCTCGCCGACTACGTGACGATGCTCCGTGGCGGGCTCTACCTGGGGGCCAACGTGACGGTGCCCCACAAGACCGCCGCGGTGGCCCTGATGGACTCGGTGGACCGCGAGGTCGAGACGCTCGGCGCGCTCAACACCATCGTCGCCAGGGACGGCAGGCTGGGGGGGCACAACACCGACATCCACGGCGCCTGGGAGGGGCTGCTGGCGCCGGTCCGCGACTCGCTGCTGGCGGCGCGCCTGCTGCTGCTGGGCGCCGGGGGCGGGGCCCGGGCGCTGCTGGCGGCGGTGGCCAAGAGCGCCGTCTCCCACCCTCGCCAGGTGGTCGTCTGCTCCCGCCGGGAGGAGGCCGCGGCGGAGGTCGCGGCGCTGGGGGAGCGGCTCGGCCTGCCCTGCTCGACGGCGCCCTGGTGGGAGCTGCGCGAGGTCCTCCGGGTGGCCGACATCGTGGTCAACTGCACCCCCCTGGGGCTCCGCGGCGAGGACCCCCTGGAGGGCATCCCGGTCGCCGGCCGGGTGGTGCTGGACATGGCCTACCGGCCGGGCGGCACCCCGCTCTTCCAGCGTGCCTGGGCCGAGGGCTCGATGGCGCTGCAGGGCGACGGGATGCTGCTCCACCAGGGCGCCGAGGCCTTCCGGCTGTGGACCGGGCTGACCCCCCCGGTGGCCGCCATGCGGCTGGCGCTGGACGAGGCCATGGGCCGGCCGCCGGCGCCGGGGCCGGTGGCGTGACCCGCCTGCTCCTGGCCCTGGCGGCCGCCCTGGCCGGCGCCCTCCTGGGCCTGCTGACCCACCGGCTGAACCAGGCCCTCGGCGCCGCCGAGCCCGAGGCCACCGGGGCGCCCCTGCCACGTGAGGCGCTGTGGGCGCCGATCCTCGACGGGGTCCTGCTGGGCCTGCTGGGGTTCCGCCTCGGCGTCTCGGCGACGACGCTGCTGGAGGCGGCGGTGACGGTCGCCCTGGTCCAGGTGCTGGTCTTCGACGCCCGTCACCGGCTGATCCTCAACCGGGTGATCTATCCGGCCACCCTGCTGGCGATCGTGCTGATCCCGGTCAACCCGCTGCTGGGGGACCAGATCGTGGTCCGGCTGCTCTCCGGCGGCCTGGGGGCGCTGATCGCCGGCGGGGTGTTCCTGATCCTGGTCGTGGCCAGCCGCGGCGGCGTCGGCCTGGGCGACGCCAAGCTGACCTTCTTTATGGGCGCAGCCCTGGGCATCGCCCCGCCCGGGCTGAACGTGATCCGGGCGCTGATCTACGGGGTGGTCCTGGGCGCGGTGGCGGCGGCCCTGCTGCTGGTGTCGCGCCGGCGCGGGCTGCGCGACTACATCGCCTACGGCCCCTACCTCTGCGCCGGCGGGGTCATCGCCATGCTCTTCCCGTGCGGCCTGCTGGGCCCGACGAGCTGCGGCTGAGCCGGCGGCTCCGTCTAACATAAGCGCTCACATGACGCGGCCCGACGAGGACCTGATTCCCGGCGAGACCCACCTGCTGACCGTCAGCCGGCACCCGGTGGTGCTGCTGGCGCGGACCTGGAAGTGGGTGGTCCTGATCCTGCTGGTGGTCGTGGTCGGGGCGGTCTTCGTCAACCCCCAGGGCGGCCAGCTCTCCAACCTGCGCTGGTTCATCCTCGCGGGCCTGGTGCTGGTGCTGCTGGTCTACCTCGACGTCCAGTACGTCATCTGGCGCTCCGAGACCTACACCCTGACCGACCAGCGGGTGCTCCTCCGCCGGGGGGTGATCGGCAAGTTCAGCCGCTCGATCTCGATGGCCCGGGTCCAGGACGTCACCACCTCCCAGGGGTTGCTCGGGCGGCTCCTGGACTACGGCACCGTGGAGGTCGAGTCGGCGGGCCAGGACGGCGCCGAGGTGCTGACCTACGTCCCCGACCCGACCCGCTTCCGGAACCTGCTCTTCGAGCGCCTGCACCCCGAGCTGAACCCGACCGTCCACAACTCCTCGCTGTAGTGCTGCGCTTCCTCACCGCCGGGGAGTCGCACGGGCCCCGGCTGACGGTGATCGTGGACGGGCTGCCGGCCGGGCTGCGGGTCAGGGCGGCGGACATCGACGCCGACCTGCGGCGCCGCCAGGGGGGCTACGGCCGGGGCGGGCGGCAGCAGATCGAACGGGACACGGTGGAGATCGTCGGCGGGGTCCGCCTCGGCCGCACCCTGGGCACCCCCGTGGCGCTGGCGGTGACCAACCGCGACTTCGCCAACTGGGAGAAGACCATGTCGCCCCTGCCGACCGGATTCGCGCCGACCAAGGTCACCCGGGTCCGGCCCGGGCACGCCGACCTGGCGGGGGCCCTGAAGTACGGATTCGACGACGTCCGCAACGTGCTGGAGCGGGCCTCCGCCCGGGAGACCACCAGCCGGGTGGCCGCCGGGGGGTTGGCCAAGGCGCTGCTGCGGGAGTTCGGGATCGAGGTCCGCAGCTTCGTGCGCAGCCTGGGGGAGGTGGTCGCCCGGGTGCCCGAGGAGGTCGACTGGACGGCGGTCGAGGCCTCGCCGGTACGCACCCCCGACCCTGAGTCGGAGGCGCGGATGATCGCCGCCGTCGACGCCGCCCGCGCCGGCGGCGACACCCTGGGCGGCGTCTTCACGGTGGTCGCCACCGGCGTCCCGGTCGGGCTCGGCACCTACGCCCAGTGGGACGAGCGCCTCGACGCCGCCCTGGGCCACGCCGTCCTCTCGATCCCGGCGGTCAAGGGCGTGGAGATCGGCGACGGGGTGGCGGCGGCCGCGCTGCCCGGCTCGCTGGTCCACGACCAGCCCCGCTACTCGGCGGAGCGCGGCTTCTTCCACCTGAGCAACCGCCAGGGCGGCCTCACCGGCGGGATCACCGACGGGATGCCGGTGGTGGTCAGCGGCTACCTCAAGCCGATCTCGACGCTGAAGCAGCCGCTGACCTCCGTCGACCTGGTGACCCGCGAGGAGATCCAGGCCCACTACGAGCGCAGCGACATCTGCGTGGTCCCGGCGGCGGGGGTCATCGGCGAGGCGATGGTGGCCCTGACCCTGGCCCGGGCGCTCCAGCGCAAGACCGGCGGCGACAGCCTGCGCGAGATGAAGCGCAACCTCGCCGCCTACCTCCGCACGGTTCGGTGACCGCCGGCGGCAACCTGGTCCTGATCGGGTTCATGGGCTCTGGCAAGTCCTCGGTGGGGGCGCTGGTGGCGGAGCGGCTGGCGGCGGGCTTCGTGGACGTGGACGCCGCGATCGAGGAGATGACCGGGCTCTCGGTGCCGGAGATGTTCGAGCGCTACGGCGAGGACGGCTTCCGCAGCTTCGAGTCGGCGGCCCTGGCCCAGGCGCTCGGGGGCACGCGCCAGGTGGTGGCGGTGGGCGGCGGGGCTCCGGTCGCCGACCCCAACTGGAAGCTGATCAGCGAGGGCAACGTGGTGGTGCGGCTCAAGGCCTCGATGGCGGAGACGCTGCGGCGCCTGGGGGAGGGGAGGGGGCGCCCGCTGGCGGGCGGCGGGCCGGCCGAGCAGGTGCAGCGGCTGACGGGGCTCCTGTCGAAGCGCGAGGATCGCTACGTGCAGGCGCGGTTCCAGGTCGACACCACCGGGCGCGACCTCGAATCCGTGGCGGAGGAGGTGGCGGACATCGCGCGGCGCCAGGGGTTCGGCGCCGGAGCTAGCGAATGACGGTCGCCCCCGTCTCCGCCGGCGGGGTCGGGCCGGCGGGGCGGTGCTGCCGGGGGCCCGCCGCGTCCCCGACCGCCGATCGCCAGGGGGTTCCCCGGTGAGCGATCGCATCGAGGTGACCGCCGCTGGCGGCGCCTACCCGGTGCTGGTCGAGCCCGGGCTGGCGCGGCGGCTGGCCGGCCTGCTGCCGAGTGACCGCGCCGCGCTGGTGATCGCCGATGCCAACACCGCCGAGCTGCTCGGCACGGACCTGGCCGACAGGCTGGGCGCGCCGCTCTTCGAGCTGCCCGCCGGCGAGGCCAGCAAGACCCTGGCCTGGGTCGAGCGCGCCTGCTCCGCCGCGGCCGCGGCCGGCCTCGACCGCGACGCCCTGATCGTGGCCGTCGGCGGGGGGGTGGTCGGCGACCTGGCGGGGGTGGTCGCCGCCACCTATCTCCGCGGCGTCGGCCTGGTCCACGTGCCCACCACCCTGCTGGCCCAGGTCGACAGCGCGATCGGCGGCAAGGCGGCGGTCAACCTGCCCGAGGGCAAGAACCTGGTCGGCGCCTTCAAGCCCCCCGAGGCGGTCTACGTCGACCCCGAGCTGCTGGCCGGGCTGCCGGAGCGGGAGTTCCGCAGCGGGCTGGCCGAGGTGGCCAAGTACGCCCTGATCGCCGACTCCCGGCTCTTCGACCTGCTCCGGGAGAATTCCGGGGCCGTCGTCGCTCGAACGATGGACCTGATGACCGCGATCATCGCCCGCTGCTGCGAGATCAAGGCCGGGGTGGTCAGCCGCGACGAGCGCGAGGACGGCGAACGGGCCATCCTGAACTACGGGCACACCGTCGGGCATGCCCTGGAAACGGCGCTCGGCTATGGGGTCATGACCCATGGCGAGGCGATCAGCGTGGGCATGGAGGTGGCCGCCCGCCTCGGCCTGGCCGCCGGCGTCACGCCCGCCGACCTGCCCGCCCGCCAGGGCGACCTGCTGCGGGCTTTCGGGCTGCCGCTGGCGCCGGCCACCGCGCCCGCGACGGTGGGGGTCGAAGCCCTCCTGCGGGTGATCTCGCGCGACAAGAAGGCCCGCGCCGGCGAGGTCAGGTGGGTGCTGCTCGACCGCCTCGGCCACGCCACCGCCGGCCACCGGATCGACCCCGCCGTGGTCGGGGAGGTCCTCGCCGGCAGCCTGCCCTGAGCGCCCCCGTGCGGCTTCGACGAGCCCGGCCGCCGACGCCACGGGGCGGCTGAGCCCGATACTTGCCTCCGGGAGGAGCACGCCGCGCCCGCCGCCACGGAGAAGAAACATGTCGAGGACCATGAGGAGCCACACCGCGCCGGCGGACCCGGGGGCCTGAGCCGGTGCCGACCTGCGTCGTCATCCACGGTCCCAATCTCAACCTGCTGGGCACGCGCGAGCCGGAGA
>DASZGP010000162.1:0-11459 GCA_035938695.1 Candidatus Dormiibacterota bacterium
ACGGCTTTCAAATCAGGCGGCTCTCGCCAGAGATTCTACGGGCCCGGTGTAGCGGCTATGCTGTGCCTCCCCAGCCAGATCAACAGGGAGGTCCGATGGTCACCGCGTACGTCCTCATCAACACCTCGCCCGGCCGCGCCATGGACGTTGCCAAGAAGCTCCAGGGCACCAGGGGCATCACCGTCGCCGACGCCATCACCGGCGAGTACGACGTCATCGCGCGGATCGAGGGCGAGGACGTCAACGCCATCGGCGGCGTCATCGTCGAGGCGATCCAGAAGATCGACGGCGTGTTCAAGACGGTGACCTGCCTGGCGGTCGGCTAGGCCCGACCGCCGGGCTCAGAGCCGGGCGACCTCCACTCCGAGGTCGGCCAGCGCGGCCAGGGTGCCCTCGGGCTCGAACGCCTCCGAGGGCGCCAGCACGCCGGCCGCGACCTGCTCGCCCCGGGCCAGCCGGGCGGCGGTGCGGGCCAGGATCTCCCCGGTCAGCCCGTAGGGATCGGCGCCGCGGACGCTGACGCCCGCGGTCTTCCCCCCGCCACGGGCCAAGGCATCGATCACGAAGCGCTGCCGGGCGCGCTCGCCGGCGGTGGGCCCGGTGGGCATCCGGGCGACGGCGCGGCGGACGAGGGCCCGGACCGGGCCGGAGCCCAGCAGCGGCGCCAGCCCCGAGGCGGCGGGGGCCAGGCGGGCCACCGCCGGCGGCAGCGACAGCCAGGCCGTCACCGCCACTCCCGGGTGGCGGCGCGGGACCAGCTCGGTCTCCCCGCCGGGGTAGCTGGCGGCCCAGGCCTGGGCCCCGTCGCTGAAGGTGAAGCGCCGCGAGCGCACCGGCACCTTCCCGCTGGCCATGATGCCCAGGGCCGAGAGCGCGGTGCCCTGGCTCAGCCGGGGGTGGTCGACGTGGTAGGCCACGTCCAGCTCGCGGGCCTCCGGCAGGTCGATCAGGGCCAGCTCGGCGGCGCAGTCGCCGAGGACGTATTCGAAGGCGCAGCTGTTCATCACCACCACCCCGGCAGCCCGGGCGCGGGCGTCGTGGCGACGGTGGGTCTGGGCCATGAAGGTGGTCTCGCCGGTGCTGTCCAGGTAGTGCCGGCCGGCCGCGATCGCCGCCGCCACCACCAGCTCGCCGACCTCCGCGAAGGGACCGGCGCAGGAGACCAGCACCGCCGCCGATTCGGCGACCCGCAGCAGCGCCTCGGGGTCGTCGCTGGCGGCCACCCGGACGCCCGCCGCATCGACCTCCTGGGCCAGGGCTTCGAGGGCCTCCTGGTTGCGGCCGGCGAGGATCACGTCGAGACCTGCGGCGGCCATGGCGTGGGCGGCGAGGCGGCCGGTGTAGCCGGTGGCGCCGTAGAGGGCAACGTCGGCCTGGGCGCGGCGCGGCGGCACGTCAGCGGTGGCGGTCGGTGGACATGGCGCGTTCCATCATGCGGCAACGCTCCCGCGCCCGGCCGGGGACCGGGCGCGTCGCGGGCCGGCGCCCGAGGCCGGCGGGGCGCCGGCCCGCGCCCGGCACCCCGGCGGCGGCAGCCAGACCTTCTTGCCGGGGTTGAACAGCCCCTGGGGGTCGAGCGCCGCCTTCACGGCAAGATGCATCCGCGCCTCCACCGCCCCGAAGTGGCGGGCGAACTGGCCGCGCTTGACCAGCCCCAGGCCGTGCTCCGCCGAGACCGTGCCGCCGAGCCCGCGGGCGGCGTCCATGAAGGCCTCAGCCGCCGCCTCCGCCCGGGCCCGCTGCGCCGCCGAGGTGGGGTCGATCACGAAGGTGCCGTGGAGGTTGCCGTCGCCGGCGTGGCCCCAGCAGCAGACCGGCAGGTCGAAGCGGGCGCCGATCTCCGCCAGGGCGGCCATCGCCTCGGGCATCCGGTCCGGCGAGACGGCGACGTCCTCGCTGACCTTGCCGCCGCGCTGGGCCATCACCGCGTAGGAGACGCCGCTCCGCCAACGCCAGAGCGCGGCGGTCCGGGCCGAGGCCGAGCCGGCCACCGGCCCGTCGGCCGCCGCCAGGCCGGCTTCCGGCGCGCCGTCCAACGCGAACGCCGCCAGCGACCCGGGCGCCAGCGCCTCCAGCAGCTCGCCGGCCAGCGCCGACGCCGCCGCGCGGGTACCGTCGGCCTCGGCGACGACCAGGAAGGCCGCCGCCTCCGGCAGGGGCTCGGGGAAGGCGCCCCGGCTGGCCGCCAGGGTCCCGGCGTCGAGGAACTCCAGGGCCGCCGGCACCAGGCCCGAGGCCAGGACCCGCAGGATCGCGGCGCAGCCGGCATCGTGGCCGGCGTAGGCCGCCAGCACCGGGATCGCGGCCTCCGGCGCCGGCGCCAGGCGGACCCAGGCGCCGGTGACCAGGCCCAGGGTGCCCTCGGAGCCGTGGAACAGGCCCGTGAAGTCGTAGCCCGCGACGTCCTTGCGCAGCGGCCCGCCGAAGCGCGCCACCTCCCCGCCGGCCACCACCACCTCGACGCCGCTGACCCAGGCCCGGGTGTTGCCGTACTTGAAGGCGTGCGGCCCGCCCGCGTTGCAGGCGATGTTGCCGCCCAGCTGGGACTGCTCGGCGGCGCCGGGGTCGGGCGGGAACATCAGGCCGTGGCCCCGCGCCGCCTCGCGGACCCGGGCGGTGGTGATCCCGGCGTCGACCTCCATCCGCCACAGCTCGGGCTGAAGTCGGCGCACCCGGGACAGCCGGTCGAGGGCCACGACCACCCCGCCGTCGGGCACCGCGCCGCCGGAGAAGCCGGTGCCGCCGCCACGGGGCACAATCGCCACCCCCCGCGCGTAGCACCAGGCCACCGCCGCCGCCGCCTGCTCCACGCTCTCCGGCAGGACCACGGCGTCGGCCCGGCCGCGCAGGCCCTGCATCTCGGTGGAGTCGTGCAGGTAGGCAGCCCCGGGGTCGGCCGGTACCGCGGCCCGGCCCAGGAGCCGGGCCAGGTCCTCCCCGATCCGGCTCAGGCCGTCGCCTCGACCGCCACCGCCACCGGGGGGGGCGCGGCCGGGGCCGCCTCCAGGGCCAGGATCCGCTCCAGCGACGGGGAGCCGTCGGGGTGGCGCATGGCCTCGCTGATGATGCCCTCGCTGAGCAGCCGCTGGCCCTCGGCGAGCACCGCGAAGAGCTCCTCGGTCGCCAGCCGCAGCCGGTCGGTGCGCATGTTGAGGCTGATCACCCCGGTGAAGGCGCCCCAGAAGAACTCGGCCATGCGGTGCGCGTCCATCGGCCGCAGCACCCCCAGGTCGACCCGCCGCTGGATCACCTCGGCGAGGCGGTCGATCTGCTGCTGGGCCCGCTCGGCCAGGGCCACGGCGGCCGCCGAGTTGCCGTCACCGGGGCTGTAGACGAAGGCCGGGAAGTTGAGCATCCGGAAGCAGCCGGGGTGGTCGAGGTAGAAGCGGAGGTAGGCCTCGGCCAGCGACGCCAGGGGCAGCGAGGCGTCGAAGCTGGGCGCGACGTAGCTCTCCTCCAGCGAGATCGCCTCCTCCAGAAGGGCGACGTAGAGCCCCTCCTTGTTGCCGAAGTGGACGTAGATCGAGCCCACGCTGACGTCCGCCGCCGCCGCGATCTCCTCGACGGTGACGCCGTGGTAGCCGCGGGCCAGGAACTTCTCCTTGGCGGCCTCCTGGATGGCCCCCACGGTGCGGGCCTTGCGCCGCTCCGCGCGGCTCTGGTTGAGCTCCACGACCATCTCCTCCAGCATTGAATCACGTCGTGAAACTGTGACCCAATTCAGAAATGAACCCTCTTGTAAAAACTGGTGCACGGATGTTATCTTGGAGCCTGGGAAAACAGCAGGGCAATACGAAGGGATGGCTCAGGATCGTCGCAAAGCGCCGATTCCAGGCATCAGGACCCGTAAGGTTGATAGGCTGATTAGTGGGAAAGTGACGACGGGCGGTCAAACGGCTGGCTTCGACACCGCCAGGGCGCGCAGACCGCGCCAGGGCTGACCGACCCGGAACTTCACGACCCACCCATCCCATCCCGGAGGGGCGCCTCGCGCAAGCGGGGCGCCTCTCTTCATATCCGGCGTAAGTTGCGCCGGAGGCCATTGGGCCTTCGGCTCCAAGTGGCGCAGTGCCGCGATGCCGGTGGCATCGCGAGCACGCAGGGGCTGCCGCCCTTCCAAGGGCTGCTGCGGGGTCCAAATCGTGACCAAACCGGATCGGGGGTACGCCACGGTTCCGGGCCCCCAGGCCGGCACGCGCGGTCGGGCCGGGGGGCTAGGCGCGCAGGGCTTGGGCGAAGATTCCGGGGAGGCGGAGGGGGCTGGGGTCGGCCTCGAACTCGACCAGGCGGCGGCCGATCTGGTCGGCCCGGGGGTTGGTGACGAACCAGGGCGGGTGGGGCAGCATCGCCACCTGGCCGTGGCGGACGCCGCGGGGGAAGGGGTAGAAGGGGGCGCGGACCACGCTCTTCTGGGGGCGGTCGAAGAGCAGCGTGTTGTGGACGAAGCCGATGCCGCTGCCGATGTTCTCCAGAGTGTGGCCGGGGAAGGCGCCCCACGGTGTCTGGGCCAGGAGGTAGCCGACGCCGGTCCAGACGTTGACCCCCACGCAGCCGTAGCGGAGGCGGGCGATGGCCTCCTCCAGCCGGGGCCCGAGCTCGCGGATGGTGGCGGGGTGGACGATGATGTTGGCCCCCAGGGTGCCGCTGAGGCGGGTGTTGGCGAAGTCCACGGCGTCCATCAGGAAGGTGGCGGGGTCGGGGGCGGCGATGGTGGTGGCGGCGAGCACGCTGGCGAAGGCCTCGGTGCTGTAGCAGACCTCGCCGGCGTCGGCGCTGTCGAGGCCGGCGATCAGGGTCCGGGCGGCGTCGCCCGCCTCCAGGACCAGCGCGTCGGGGTGGCGCTCGGCGAGGCGGCGCCGGCGCTCGGCGGCGCCGGGGTAGTAGGCCGGGCGCGCCGGCTGGGCGGCCATCACGGCGGCCACCTGGTCCAGCAGACGCGGCCCCGGCTCCCAGCCGCCGGGCAGCACCAGGACCTGGGCGGCGATGCAGTTGAAGCCGCCGTTGTGCAGCTTCTGGGTGGCGATGTGGGCGGCCTGGAAGCGCAGGTCGGCGTCGTCCCAGGGGCCCGGCACCACGATCGTGGGGCTGACGTTGCCCAGCTCGCTGGTGATCCGCTTGGCGATCAGCGGCCGGCCGCTGCGCTTGCGCTCCTCGCCGTCGGGGCCGGCGCCGAAGACGATGGCGTCGTGGGTCCGGTCGCTGCCGGTCATATGGATCTCGTCGATCCCCTGGTGGGCGACCAGGAAGGCCCCGACCTCGGGGCCGCCGTAGACCGTCCGCAGCCAGCCGGCGGCGACGAGCTCGGCGAAGACCTCCTCGAAGACCGGGCCCAGGTAGTCGTTGACCGGGTTCATCTTGAGCAGGCAGACCTGGCCCTCGGCGTAGAGCTTGTGGAGCACGTCCAGGGGCGCGATGCTGGCCACGTTGCCGGCGCCCAGCACCAGGGCCACGGCGCCCTCGGGGCGATCCTGACGGTAGAAGGCGGCCATGTTCTCCGCCAGGTTGGCCACGGTCACCCCGGGCTGCATCCAGACCTCGGCGCTGACCCCGCTCAGGAGCAGGCGGTCGTAGGTGCTCTGGGGGAAGACGTCGACCACCACCTGGCCGCCCTCCCGGGTGCGCACCGAGCCGCCGCGGAGGCGGACCCGGCCGTGCTTCTCCAGGCTCAGCAGCGTCTCCCGGAGCCGGTTGAGGGCGAAGAGCAGGGCCCAGGGACCGGCGGTCCACTCCTCCCCGGCGGCGGGGGCGTCGGGGCGCAGGCCCTTGGCCGCAAGCGCCAGGGCGACCCAGCGCGGGGCGATCGCGGCGGTGCGGTCCCGCAGCCCCTCCAGCAGCTCGATCCGGCGCCGGATCGGGAGCCGGGCCCACTCGCCGGCGTGGTCGCGGAGGACGGCGATGTCCCGGTTGGCGGCGTCGCGCCAGGCCTCCGTCGCCGCGGGCGCGGGGCCGGCCTGAGTGGCGGTCACCTCCGCCTCAACCGGTGACGTACTCCATGGCGGCCCGGGCCAGCTCCAGCCAGGCCTCGGCCTGGGCCGCCGGCACCACCACCCACTCCTTCATCGGCCGGCCCCCCATGGGGTCGAAGAGGTGGGCGCCCGCCAGGGCCAGGGCCCGGGCGTGGGCCTCGCCGCTGAGCTTGAAGACCATGTCCTCGCCGAAATTCCCGGCGAAGGCCTTGCCGCCGGCCTTGACGCAGTCCATCCCGAACATCTTGCCGGCCACCGCGCCGTCGTCCGCCACCAGCCGGGCCACCACCCCGTCGTACGCGCCTGCCATCCCCGTAGGATAACGGCGCGACCGCCCGGGTGGCGCCCGCCGGCTGGGCCGTCAGGCGGTGCGGGTGCGGCCGGCGGATTCCAGGCTCGCGGCCACCAGGTCGGCGAGGAGGGGGGCTTCCCCGGCCTGGAGGCTGCCGATGCTGATCCGGACCCCGGGGCCGCTGCGGAGGCGGAAGGGCTCGCCGGAGGCGACGCCCCAGCCGTGGTTGAGGAGGTGGCGGAGGACCGGCGCCTCCTCGGGCACCTCGACCCAGACGTTGAAGCCGGAGCGGCCGTGGGCCCGGAGGCCGCGGCCGGCCAGCGCCTCGACCAGCGCCTCGCGGCGCGCGGCGTAGGTCCGGGTCGCGGTCTCCAGCAGGCGGGCGACCTGGGGGTCGCGCCACAGCGCGACGGTCAGCTTCTGGAGGACGTGGCTGACCCAGCCGGTGCCGAGGTGCTGCCGGCCCTCGACCCGGGCCACGGTGGCGGCGTCGCCGGCCAGCACCGCGAGGCGGAGGTCGGGGCCCAGGGACTTGGCGGCGGAGCGGACCACCGCCCAGCGCTCGCGACCGGCGCTGGCGGAGGCCAGGGGGACGCCGGCCACCGCGCCGGCGTGGTCGTCCTCGAAGAGCAGGACCCCGGGATGGCGGGCGAGGACCGCGACCAGCTCGGCGGCGCGGTCGCGGTCCAGGGCGGCGCCGGTGGGGTTCTGGGCCCGGGGGGTCAACACACAGGCCTCGACCCCCAAGGCCAGGGCCCGCTCCAGGCTCTCCGGGAGCATGCCCCGGCCGTCCATCGCCACCGGCTCGAGGCCCAGGCCGAGGGCCCCCAGGAGGTCGATCACGCCGGGGAAGGCGGGATCCTCGACGGCGATCCGGTCGCCGGGGCGGAGGTGGGCGCCGAGCACCCGTTCCAGGCCGTCCATGGCGCCGCCGACCACCGCCAGGTGGGCGGGGTCGAGGCCGTCGGCGCGCAGCGCGGCGGCGGCCAGGGCCAGCAGCTCGGGGTCGTTGGTGCGCTGGTCGTAGAGGCGGGGCGGCTGGAGGTCGAGCCGGGCCAGGAAGGGCCGCGGGTCGGGGAGCAGGGCGGGGTCGGGGTTGCCGCCGGCCAGGTTGCGGGCGCCGTCGGGGACGGCTGCCCGGGGCCGCACGGACAGCGGCGGCCGGCGCCGCACCACCGTCCCCCGGCGGCCGTCGGAAACGATCAGGCCGCGCAGCTGGAGCTCGCGGTAGGCCGCCGCCACGGTGTTGGCGCTGACCCCGAGGTGGGCGGCCAGCTCGCGGACCGTGGGCAGCCGGGCGCCGGTCTCGGCCGCGCCGTCCCGGATCGCGCGCTCCAGGCTGGCCCTGATCTCGGCCGCGCGGGTGCCACTGACGTGGCGTGCCAGGTCCATCATTGGTACAATCTACTACAGTAATGGCTTTGTATCAATACATTCTTGGGAGCGCCGGTGCCGGCGACTGAGCGCACCACCCTGCGGCGCCACCCGGAGCGCTCG
Source organism: Candidatus Dormiibacterota bacterium (assembly GCA_035938695.1). GTDB lineage: Bacteria > Chloroflexota > Dormibacteria > DASZGP01 > DASZGP01 > DASZGP01. Next base: position 7,756 of record DASZGP010000162.1, read on the forward strand.
CTGGAGGACGCCGAGCAGGTCGAGGCCATCCTCGACGAGGCCCTGGTCTGCCACCTCGGCTTCCTCGCCGAGACCGGGCCGGTGGTCGTCCCCACCACCTACGCGCGGGCCGGCGACACGCTCTACGTCCACGGCGCGCTGGCCAGCCGGATGCTGCGCTCGCTGGCCGGGGGCATCGAGGTCTGCCTGACGGTGACCCTGCTCGACGGCCTGGTCCTGGCCGCCTCCCACTTCGGGCACTCCATGAACTACCGCTCGGTGATGGTCTTCGGCCGGGCCCGCGAGGTGACCGAGGGCGCCGACAAGGCCACGGCGCTGACCGCGATCGTGGAGCACGTGGTGCCGGGCCGGGCCGTCGAGGCCCGGCCGCCGACCCGCCAGGAGCTGGACTCCACCACCGTGCTGGCCCTGGATCTCCGGGAGGTCAGCGCCAAGGTGCGCTCGGGGCCGCCCCAGGACCCCGAGGCGGACCGGGCCTGGCCGGTGTGGACCGGCGAGATCCCCCTCCGGCTGATGCCCGGCGCCCCGCTGGCCAGCCCGGTCAGCCCGCTGGCCGAGGCGCCGGCATATGCCTCCGGCTACGCCCGGCCCGGGGCCGGCGCGGCGGAATCCCGAAGTTCCGACGGGGGTTCCAGCCTCGTGCCCCGGCCCCCGCTGGAGACCGCCTGACCATGTCGCCCGTCGATCGCGTCCGCGCCGCCGACCGCCAGGGCCCCGCCGTGACCTACGGCGCCCTGGGCATCGTCTACGTGGTCTGGGGCTCGACCTACCTGGCCATCCGGATCGGCATCGACACCATCCCGCCGCTGCTGATGGCGGGGGTGAGGTTCCTGCTCGCCGGGGCCATCCTCCAGGCCCTGGCGGCGCTGACCGGCCGCGGCGACACCGCCCGGCGGGCGCCGATCGGCCGCCGCGAGTGGGTCGCCGCGCTGATCGCCGGCGGGCTGCTGTTCGTCGGCGGCAACGGCGGGGTGACCTTCGGGGAGCGCTCCCTGCCCTCGGGCACCGTGGCCCTGATGGTCGCCACCGTGCCGCTCTGGATGGGGCTGATCGCCGGCCTGGTCCTCAAGGAGTCGCTGACCCGGTGGACCATCCTGGGCATCGGCATCGGCCTGGCCGGGGTCGCCTTCCTGGTCCAGCCGACCCCCGGCCACCGCTTCGACGCCCTGGCCACCGCCGTGGTCCTGGCTTCGCCGGTCTGCTGGGCGGCGGGCTCGCTCTACTCCCGCCGGGCGCCACTGCCCCGCCAGGTGGCCCGGGCCACCGCGATGGAGATGCTCGCCGGCGGGGCGCTGCTGGTGGTCCTCAGCGTGGTCACCGGCGAGGTCGGGCACGTCCACCCCGAGCGCTTCACGGCCGCCTCGCTGCTGGCCGTCGCCTACCTGGTGGTCTTCGGCTCGATCGTGGCCTTCAGCGCCTACAACCTGATCCTGCGCCGGCTGCCGACCGCGGTGGTCTCGACCTACGCCTACGTCAACCCGGTGGTGGCGGTCTTCCTGGGCTGGCTCTTCCTGGCCGAGCCGATCACCCCCCGGCTGCTGGTCTCCGGCGGCGTGATCCTGGTCGCGGTGGCGATCATCGTCAGCGCCGCCTCGCGGGCCTCGCGGGCCGACGCTCTAGCTCGTGATCCGGCCCGCCTCGGGATCGTGGATCGCGGCCAGGGCTCGGATGTGGGCCACGCTGCGGGGCCCTACGCCGGACATCGCCAGCAGGTCCCCGTCGCTCATGGCGTCGACGCTGTAGAGGTCGGTGATGCCCCGCCGGCGGAAGGCGTTGCAGACCCGCGAGGGCAGCAGGCCGGCGTCGCGGAGGTGCTCCAGGGTCAGCCCGCCGCGGGACGGCAGGGGCAGCGCCAGGGGCTTGCGGTCCTCCACGAAGGAGGCCCGGTCGCGGTCCGAGAAGCGTGAGCCGGGGCCGGCCTCGGCGCGGCCGAGGATGCCCACCACGGCCTCCTCGTCGGCCTCCTCGAAGAGCCGGCAGGCCAGCCGGATCTCGGCCAGCCGGGTGACGCCGAGGTCGTGAACCCCCAGGAGCTCCTCGTCGCCCATCGACCGCAGGGTGTCGAAGTCGGTGATGCCGGCGAGGCGGAGGGTGTTGCAGGTGCGCGCCGTCAGCAGGCCCAGGACCTGCAGGCGGCCGATGGGAAGACGCTCGAGCTCCAGGGCGGCGACGGCCATCAGGCGGAGAGCGCCGCCACCGGCGCCGCGTGCCGGGTCAGGACCTCGCGGAGGAAGGGCGCGAAGGTGCGCACGTCTATGGGCTTGGAGATGTAGCCGTCGCAGCCGGCCTCGATCGCCACCACCTCGTCGCCGCGCATGGCGCGGGCGGTCAGGGCCACGACCGGGGTGTTGGCGGTGGCCGCCTCCCGCTTGAGCTGGCGGGTGAAGGTCAGCCCGTCCATCTGGGGCAGCTGGAGGTCCATCAGGATCAGGTCGGGCTGCTGCTGGCCGAGAACCACGCGGGCGTCCTCGGCGGAGCGCGCCGAGACGGTGCGGAAGCGCGCGCGCTTGAGGACCACGCTGGTCAGCATCAGGTTGGTCGGGTTGTCCTCGACGATGAGGACCAGGGGCCAGGTGTCAGGATGCATGGACCACTTCCCTCCTTTGGGTCGGGGTGGCGGGGTGGATGTTCTGGTCGGCGGGCTGGGTCAGGGGCAGGGTGAAGTAGAAGCGGCTGCCGCGCCCGAGCTCGCTGTCTACCCAGATGCTTCCCCGGTGGCCTTCCACCAGGCGCTTGGTCAGCGCCAGCCCCAGGCCGGTGCCCTGGCTGGCGCGGTTGTTGCCGGAGTCCACCTGGGTGAACTCGCCGAAGATCCGGTGGTGGTCGGCGGGGTCGATGCCGATGCCCTCGTCGCTGACGCAGACGATCAGCTCCGCCACCGACCGCCGGGCGGTGACCTGGATCCGTCCACCCTCGCCGCTGAACTTGATGGCGTTGGAGAGCAGGTTGTACATCACCTGGCGGACGCGGCGGCCGTCGGCCTCGACGATCCCGGCGTCGCCGGCCCGGGCGGTGATCAGCAGGCCCCTGGCGGTGGCCAGCGGCCGGACCGCGTTGACCGCCTCCTCGGCCAGCTTCTCGAAGTCCACCTCGGTGGCGCTGAGGGCGATGTGCCCGGCCTCGATCTTGGAGAGGTCGAGGATGTCGTTGATCAGCTCCAGGAGGTGGGTGCCGCCCTTGTTGATCTCCCGCAGGAAGGCGTTGCGCTCGCTGCGGCTGAACTCCCCGGCGTCGGCGTCCAGGAGCACGCCGGTGAAACCCAGGATGGCGTTCAGCGGGGTGCGCAGCTCGTGCGACATGTTGGCCAGGAACTGGCTCTTGGAGCGGTTGGCGCGCTGGGCCTCGTCGTGGGCCACCTGGAGCCGCTCGTTGGCCGCAGCGTAGCGCTTGTTGGCCTCGTCGGCGTCGAGCCGGGCCCGGCGCAGCTCGCGGATCTGGGCCCGCATCCGGATGGTGTAGGCGCTCATCGACTCGCGCAGGGCGAACAGCGGGGCGATGTAGACGGCCGCCCCGATCCAGCCGTAGAGCAGGTAGGAGGTGCCCAGGGTGTAGCCGATCAGCGCCGAGACCATGATCTGCACCGGCGTCCAGCGCAGGTCCTCGACCCAGATCCGCCAGACCGGGCGGCCGGTGGTGAGGTGGATCACCGCCAGCAGCAGGACCCAGTTGGCGGCCACCGAGAAGGTCAGGCCGACCAGCGCCGC
>DASZGP010000163.1:0-5268 GCA_035938695.1 Candidatus Dormiibacterota bacterium
ACCGAAGGACCGCCCGTCGTAGTCGCCGGGGGACCATGTCTGCCCGCCCCGCCACCGCCGCGCGCGCCTCATCATCCGGTCACCCCGGCGGCCAGGTCATGAAGCGGCCGCCGAGGAGGTGCAGGTGGAGGTGGTAGACGGTCTGCCCGCCGTAGGGGCCGGTGTTGATGTTGAGGCGGAAGCCCTGGTCGTGGATGCCCTTCTCCTTGGCCAGCCGGGTGGCCGCGGCGACCAGCTGGCCGACGATCGGGAGGTCGGCGTCGGCCAGGTCGCGGACGCCGGAGATATGGCGGGTGGGGATGATCAGGAGGTGGACGGGGGCCGCGGGCTTGATGTCCTCGAAGGCCACGACCTGGTCGTCGCGGTGGACGATCTTGGCGGGGATGTCGCCGCTGACGATCTTGCAGAAGATGCACTCGTCGGTCATCGGGTCTCCTTCAGGCGTAGGTCGCCGGCGCGGTGGAGGACGACGGCGAGGGCGGTCATGACAGCCGGCAGCGGGCGCATTATGCGCGGTCCGAGGGTCACGGGGAGGGCGCCGGCGGCGGTGGCCAGCTCCACCTCGGCGTCGGACCAGCCGCCCTCGGGGCCGACCAGGAGGGATATGCCGGTGGCGCCGAGGGGGACGTCGGAAAGGCTCTTCAGGCCGGTGCCCTCGTAGAGCAGGAGCCGCTGCCGCGCCGGCGCCAGGGCGTCCGGCAGGGTGGCCGGTTGGAGGACCTCGGGCAGCCGTCCGCGCTGGCCCAGCTCGGCGGCGCCCCGGACGATCTGCCGCCAGCGTGGCAGGCGCGCCGCCAGCTTGGCGGGCTCGGGACGGGCGACCACGCGCTCGGTCAGCAGGGGCTGGAAGGCGGCGGCGCCGAGCTCGGTGGCGAACTCCAGGATCCGCTCCAGCTGGTCGCCCTTCAGCAGCGCCTGGCAGATCCGGACGTCGACGCCGGGCTCGCGGGCCGATCGGACGCCGGCGCCGACCTCCGCCGTGACCCGGGCCGGGGTGGCCTCGGTCGCCCGGCAGCGGTGCTCGACGCCGCCGGGCGCGACGGCCACGAACTCCTCGCCGGGACGCAGGCGGAGGGCGCCGCCGAGGTGGCGAGCGGTCTCGCCGGTCAGGACCAGGGGCTCGCCCGGGGCCGGCGGCGAGTCCAGGAAGACGCGGATCACAGCCACCGATCCTAAAGGGCCGGGTGATCTAGGCTCAGCGCCATGTCCGGCTCGCGGCTCCGGCCGCCCGACGATCCCCGGCTGCGGGCTCTGGCCGAGAGGCTGCGCGACGACCTGGCGCTGATCGACCCGCTGGGGGCTTACCTGCGCGGCGGGGGGGAGGCGCGAGCGGGGCTGCCGCGGGGTGGGGTGGACGCCGAGGATGACGGGCGCGACCGGCTGGAGACGGCCCGCCGCGGGCTCGCGGCAATCGACGCCGAGGGTCTCGGCCCCGACGACGCCCTGGACCGGCTGGCGCTCGGGGCGGGGGTGGGACGCGCCGGTGCCGGCGGCGCAATCCGGAGAGCGCCGGGCGGGGCGATCATGGTCGAGCGGCACCTCCTGGCGGTGCTGACCCGGCTGGAGTGGGAGCCCGGCACGGCGGGCGAGGCGCTGGCGGAGATGGCGGAATCCGCGCCCCGGTTCTTGGCCGAGGCGCGCGAGAGCTGCCTCGGCTGTCCGGCGCCGGCGGCCCAGGTCGCGCTGGCGGCGGCCCAGCGGCTGCCGCAGATCCTCGACCTGGCGGCGGCCGGGGCCGCGGCCACGCGGGTGCCGGGGGCGCTCCGGCAGCGGATCGAGGCCGCGCTCGGCGCGCTCCTGATGGCGGCGGCCGAGGACGCCGGCTGGCTGGTGCGGGAGGTGCTCCCGTCGGCCGGGCGGCCACCGGTGCCGCTGAACCCCGAGGCGGAGGTCGCCGCCGAGGCCCTGGGGATGTCGCTGGCGGAGGTCGAGGCCGCGGCGGAGGCGGCGCTGGCGGAGCGGGCGCTGGCCGCGGACGCCGGGGGGCTGAGGGGAGATGCGGGCGGCCCTGGGGAACCGTCGCCAACGGGTGGCGGCGCCGTACCTCCAGGGGGCGGTGTCCCGCCCCCGCCAGGGCGGCCCGGCGCGACGCATTCCCTCGGCGCCGCCCTGGTGTCGCTGACCCCGGAGCTGGTCGAGCGGGCCTGGCGCCAGGTGGCCGAGCGCGGCGGCCGGTTCTGCGCGCCGCCGCCGGCGGGCATCGCGATCGAGCCCGCGCCGGCCTGGCTGGGCCCGCTGCTGCCGCCGCTGGCGCTGGTCCCGGCGCCGGTGGAGTCGGATGGTCCGGCGCGGCTCCTGGTGGGGGACGCGCCGCCGCTCTCCCCGGCCGACCTGGAGGGGATGGTGGCGGCGGTCTACCTCCAGGACTTCCTGCCCGCCGCCTGGCAGCGCGCCGAGCCCCGGCTGGCCCGCCTGCTCCTGCCGGCCGCCGACCTGGGCGAGGGCTGGCGCCTGCACGCCCACGCCGCGGCGCCGCTGGCGCGCTGGCGGCCGGAGGAGCGCGGCCGTGAGGTCGCCTGGAGGGCGCTGCTGGCGCTGATCGCGGCGGGGATGCTGCGGGGCCGGATGGACGTCGCGACCGGCGCCGACCTGATCGAGCGGGAGACCGCGATGGCGGCGGAGACCGCCCTGGCCCAGGCCACCCACGTGGCGGCCGCGCCGATGGCCGCGCTGCGCTGGATCGCCGGGCGGCGGCTGGTCGAGGCGGCCCTCAGCGGCCCGGGGTCGACCGGAGACCCGGCCCAGGCGCGGGCGGCCCTGCTGCGCCGGGGCCCGCTGCCGGGTGCCGCGATCTCCCTGCTGTCGGCCTGACCCTGCGGCCGGCTAGCGGACCTCCACGGTGACCTGGAAGGTCCCGTTCTGGAGCGTCGCCGTCCCCGGCCGGGCGCCGTGGAAGAACGCCAGCAGGATCGGCGGCTGCGAGGTGTCGTCGACGCCGCAGTCCAGGAAGGCCAGGATCGTGGTGTCGGACGTCGCCGGGCACCTGGCGTTCTGGTCGAGCGCGACCTCCAGGTCGTCGCCCGCCGGCAGGCTCAGGGTGCGGCCGTTGTCGGCCGCGGTCAGGGTCTGGCAGTGGGGCGGCGGGCAGTCGTGGTTGACGCTCGTGGCGGGTTGCGCCGCGGGCACCCCGGCGCCCAGCCCGATGACCGCCCCCAGCAGCAGCAGGTAGGCCCCCGCGGCGCCGGCCGCCACGCGCCGGTCCGAGGAGCTGAGCAGAGGCACCCGCGAGCGCACCCCGGCAATGTCGAATCCGTACATGACGACCCCGACCAGCAGCAGGGTCCGGGCCAGGTCGAAGGCGCCGCGCTCCAGCGCTCCGAACTGGACGTCGCGGACCAGCCCGCTGATGCCGTAGAAGGCCGTCAGGCCGCAGGCGAAGCCGAGCAGCGCCAGCAGCGGCGAGTCCAGGAAGTAGGGACGGCCGGGGCGGCCGGACATCAGGGTCCGCTCGGCGACGTCGACCTGGCCGATGGTCGGAGCCGGCTCGCCCGCCAGCAGGCGCCGCAGCGCCTGGCGCAGGTCGCCGGCCGGAGGGCCGCCGGGGACGTCACCGCGGGTCTCGGCGCGGCCCTCGGGGCTGACCGCCCAGACCACCGCGGGGACCCCCACGCCGGCGACCGGGCCGGCGACCCCGAGGTCGGGCGCCCCCACCGCGATCACCAGCACCCCCGGGCTGACCCGTTTCTGGATGGCGTTGGGGCGGAGGTTCTGGGCGGCCCAAGCGGCCAGCCAGCGGGCCGCCTCGCCGGGGTCCTGCCGGGGGTCGCAGAAAGCGACCAGGCAGGGCCGGGGTCCGAGGTGCCGGAGGGCGAGGCGGAAGCAGCGGTCGCGCAGGCCGGGGAAGCGCGTGTCGGTGGCGTCGATCAGCCGGTAGCCGCGCGGGACGACCCGGAGCAGGACGGCGCGGGCCAGGTCGTCGGGGTCGAAGGAGGGCCTGGGCTCGGTCATCGGACGACGCCGTTCATTGGGATGGACCATAATGCCCGGCAATGGATTCCGCAGGGGGACCGCGTACCGTCGGCGTCGGCCGCGTCCTGGGCCTCGAGATCAGCTTCGTGCCGTCGGTCGCGGGGGGCGCGCTGCTGGCGGTGGCGCTCTTCGGCGCCGCCGGCTACCTCGTCTTCCACCGCTCCCTGCGGGCGGCGATCGCCGGGGGCCTGGCGCTGCTGGTGCTGCACATGGCGTCGGAGCTCTTCCACAACCTGGGCCACGCGACCGCGGCCCGCGCCGCCGGGCACCCGATGATCGGGGTGCGCTTCTGGGGGCCGCTGGCGACCTCGGTCTATCCCCACGACGAGCCCGAGCTGGCCCCGGCGGTGCACGTCCGCCGGGCGCTCGGCGGGCCGGCCGGGAGCGCCGTCCTGACGGTCGTCGCGGGCATCCTGTGGCTGCTCCTCGGCGGCGTCCACACCGTCAACTGGATCCTGCTCCTGTTCTTCCTCGACAACCTGCTGGTCTTCACCCTGGGGGCCTTCCTGCCGCTGGGCTTCACCGACGGCAGCACCCTGCTCCGGTACGCCCGCAGGTCCTGACCGCTCGGCCGGGGGCCGTTGCTATACTGCGTCAGTCGCGAGCCCTGGTTCCGCGCGCCCGCGGCGATTCGATACAGAAGGAGGTGATCACTCGATGTCAGAAGTGAAGGTCCGCGAAGGCGAGACCTTTGAGAGTGCCCTCCGCCGCTTCAACAAGAAGATCAAGCAGAACGGCGTCCTCTCCGAGGTCCGCCGTCGCGAGCACTACGAGAAGCCGAGCGTCCGTCGCAAGAAGAAGCTCGTCGCCGCTCGCAAGCGCCGCTCCCGCGCCAGCTGACCGGCGTCCCGACGCCGCCCGGGCGGGGTTCCACGGCCAGCGGTCGCGGCGCGCTCCACGTCGACCTGACCAGCCGCTTCCGGCCGCTGCCGCTCGGCCCCACGATCCGCCGCGCGCTGCTGGCGGCGGGCCGGGCTGAGGGGGTCCCGGCCGGCAGCAGCGTCAGCGTACTGGTCTGCGGCGACGACGAGATCCGCGAGCTCAACCTGCGCTACGCCGGTCTCGACGCCGCCACCGACGTGCTCTCCTTCCCCGCCGCCGCGGTCAGGCCCGGCGCGGGGTTCGCCTTCGCCCCCGGGGCCGAGCTGGAGCTGGGGGACATCGTCCTCTCGCTCGAACACCTCCGGCGCCAGGCCGGCCGGGCCGGGCACGGGCTGGAGGTGGAGGCGGCCACGCTGGCGATCCACGGCCTGCTCCACCTGGTCGGCCACGACCACGCCGACGCCGACGCCGAGGCTG
>DASZGP010000164.1:0-7398 GCA_035938695.1 Candidatus Dormiibacterota bacterium
CGGGCCGCCGTCAGGTAGAGCAGGTTGGCCAGCGTGTCCAGGCCGGCGGTGGCCAGGAGCAGGCCCCAGGTGGCGCGGTCCAGACCCCGAGGATCAGTCGCCTCCGAGACCCCGTAACGGCGGCGCAGCGTGGCGCCGGCCAGCGCGGCGGTGAGCAGCAGCGCGCCCGAGCCGACCCGGGTCCCGACCAGCGGCCACGCCGCGGGCGCGGCCGCCGAGGCCCGCTTGAGGAAGATGAAGAACACCGCGAAACCGCCGGCGGCGCCGGCGGCTTCGAGCAGGCCGGGTTGGCGGAGGCGGGCGGCGAACGCGGCGGCGGGCTGGCCGACCGGCATCGCGCCGGCCCCGACGGGCGATTCCGGCACGTGCGGCTCCGGCGCGGCCGACACCAGCACCACCGCCACCAGGGCGACGGCGACGCCGGCCAACGCCACCGCCGAGAGCCGGTCGCCCGTGGCCAGGCCGAAGAGCGCCGGGACGGCGGCCGCGCCGACCGCGGTGACCGGCGAGACCACGCTCATCCGGCCCACGGCCAGGCCCCGGTAGAGCAGCAGCACGCCGGTACCGGAGCCCAGGCCGGCGACCGCGCCCAGCGCCAGGCCGCGGCCCAGGCCGGGGCCCGGCGCGCCGAGGAGCCAGGCCAGGAGCAGCAGCGGGGGGACGCCGACGGCCTGCGTCAGCAGGGCGACGGCCGCGGCGGGCAGGCGCTTGGCGGCGAGGCCGCCGCAGAAGTCGGCGGCGCCGTATGTCGCGGAGGCGCCGATCCCGAGCGGAACGACCGGCGGGATCAAGGCGGGCCAGCGGCCCGGCGGCCGCGACGGGAGCAGGGGCCAGCGGCCCGGCGGCCGCGACGGGAGCAGGGGTCAGCGGCCCGGCGGCCGCGACGGGGGCAGGGGCCGGCGCGCTGACACCGCGCCTGGCACGGCGCCTGGCGGGCCCCGGCCGGGCGGCCCTGGCCGGGGTGCGCGCTCAGGGCTCCGCCAGCAGCTGCCGCAGCCCCGCCTCGTCGAGGATCTCGATCCCCAGCTTCTTGGCCTTTTCGACCTTCGAGCCCGGGCTGTCGCCGACCACCACCCAATCGGTCTTCTTGGTCACGCTCGACCCCGCCTCGCCGCCCAGCGCCCTGATCTCCGCCTCGACCTCCGAGCGCGGCCGCGAGAGGGTCCCGGTGATGACCAGGCTCTTCCCCGCCAGCCGCCCCTGGGCCGGCGCCTCGGGGGGCGCGGGGCGGACGCCGGAGGCCAGCAGGTCGGCCACCAGGGCCCGCGAGCGCGGGTTCTGGAAGAAATCCCAGATCGCCTGGGCCACGATCGGGCCGATGCCGTCGATCGCGCCCAGGCGCTCGACGTCGGCCGCCTCGACGGCCTCGATGGTCCCGAGCTCGCGCGCCAGAAGGGTGGCGCCGGTCCCGCCGACATGGTTGATCCCGAGCGCGTAGAGCAGGTGGCGCAGGGTCGTGGTCTTGCTCCCCTCGATGGTCGCCAGGAGCTTCTCCGCGGAGCGCTCGGCGAAGCCCTCGAGCTGGAGCAGGTCGTCCTTGGTCAGGTGGTAGATGTCGGCGGCGCTGGCGATCATCCCCCGCTCCAGCATCTGGGCGATGGTGCGCCAGCCCAGGCCCTCGATGTTCATCGCGCCGCGGGAGACGAAGTGGGCCAGGAACTCGAAGAGCCGCGCCGGGCAGTCGGGGTTGAGGCAGCGCCGGGCGACCTGGCCCTCCTCGCGCACCAGCAGGGTGCCGCAGCGCGGGCAGTGGGTCGGGGGCACCCACGGCCTGGCCTCCGGCGACCGCTTCTCCAGCACCGGGCGGACCACCTCGGGGATCACGTCGCCGGCCTTCTGGACCACCACCGTGTCGCCCTCGCGGATGTCCTTGCGGGCGATGTCGTCCTCGTTGTGCAGCGTCGCTCGAGCGACCGTCGAGCCGGCCACCAAGACCGGGGTGAGGACCGCGAAGGGGGTCACCACCCCGGTGCGGCCGACGTTGACCTGGATCTGCTCCAGGAGCGTCACCGCCTGCTCCTCGGGGTACTTGAAGGCGATCGCCCAGCGCGGCGCGTGGGAGACGAAGCCCAGCTCCGCCTGCTGGGCCAGCCGGTTGACCTTGACCACCACCCCGTCGGTGCCGTAGTCCAGCTCGTGGCGCTTCTCGCGCCACTCCTCGATGTACTCCAGGACCCCCTCGATGCCCTGGTGCACACGGTAGTTGGGGTTGACCCGGAAGCCAAGCTCGGCCAGTCGGCGCATGACCTCGAAGTGCGTCTTCAAGGCCCCCGGCGGGTCCATGGCGTAGACGAAGGTCCCAAGCCGCCGCTCCGCGGTCAGCTTGGGATCGAGCTGGCGGACCGAGCCGGCGGCGGTGTTGCGGGCGTTGGCGTAGAGCGGCTTACCCTCCTCCTCCAGGCGCGCGTTGAGCTCGGCGAAGGCCTGCTTGGGCAGGTACACCTCGCCCCGCGCCTCCAGCACGGCCGGGGTGCCCTCGACCGATCGCAGCCGCAGCGGCACCGAGCGGATGGTGCGCACGTTGGGGGTCACGTCCTCGCCGGTGGTGCCGTCGCCGCGGGTGGCGGCGGTGGTCAGGACGCCGTCCTCGTAGGTCAGGCTCATCGCCAGACCGTCGATCTTCAGCTCGGTGACGTACTCCACCTCCTCCCCCACCTCGCGGGTCACCCGGCGGTGGAAGTCGCGCATCTCCTCCCCGGAGAAGGCGTTGCCCAGCGAGAGCATGCGGATCCGGTGTCGGACCTTGCGGAAGGCCTCCGAGGGGACCCCGCCGACACGCTGGGTGGGCGAGTCGGGCGTCGACAGCTCGGGGTGGGCCGCCTCCAGGTCGACCAGCTCGCGGAAGAGGCGATCGTACTCGGCGTCGCCAATCTCCGGCCGGTCCAGGACGTGGTAGAGGTGGCCGTGGCGCTCCAGCTGCTCCCGCAGCCAGGCGGCGCGCCGGCGCCAATCGCGGGGCGGCGGTCCGTCGTTGGGCATCCCATGGAGCTTAAGGAGTTCGGCCAGCCCGCACCTGCCCCCCGCGCCGTCAATGTAACAGCCTGCTGACAAGGCCGGGGCCGATGTTGGACAATGCTCGGGTCTCAGACAATCCGCGACCATCGCGGACCAGCAAGGGAAGGGTATGAAGAACAACCTGGACAGGGCGAAGCTCGCCCTCAGCTCCGAGACTCTCCGCCATCTCTCCGACGCCGGCTTGGCGCGGGCGCTCGGCGGCGAGACCGGCCAGACCGGCAAGCCATGTGTCGACCAGCTGCTGACCAAGGTCGGCCTCTGCGGCAACACGATCTCCGACCTCAACACCTGCCTGACGCAGATATGAGCCGCCGGAGCCGCCTCAGCCTCAACCGCGAGACCGTCCGCGAGCTGGTCGACAGCAACCTCGACGCCGCCTTCGGTGGCGTCGTCCTGACCGGCACCGAGACCACGCCGGAGATCTGCCAGACCACGATCCTGACGCTCAAGCTCGACGCCAACCTCAGCCAGCTGATCTGCTTCATCACCCAGCAGCCGCGCTGCTAGGGGACGGGAGATGACCAAGAAGCTCAGCCTCAACCGCGAGACCGTCCGCGAGCTGGTCGACGCCAACCTGGGTCAGGCCTTCGGCGGCGAGATCACCGGCACCGAGACCACGCCGTACCTGTGCGGGACGACGTTCCTGCACACCAAGGTCTGCACCGTGGTCAACCCCGACGCCAACCTCAGCCAGCTGATCTGCCAGATCACCTACCAGCCGCGCTGCTTCTGATGCGCGGGCCGAGAACCCGGCTGACCCTCCAGGTGGAGACGGTCCGCAGCCTCTCCGTCGAGGAGCTGCTGGTGGCCGGCGGCCGAGATCTCCGTCAGACCGTGATCACCTGCCACACCTGCACGGAGCTGGCGGCCTGCTACCTCACCGGGAACTGCGCCTGATCCAGGCCTGATCCTGAGGCCCGGGCCCTCGCGGTCCGGGCCTCAGGCCGTTTCCAGGGGGGCCAGCGAGGCGCTGAGGATCTTGATCCCGACGTTGTCGAAGCGCACGATCAGCTCCTCGTCGCTGCGCGTCAGGGTGCTCTTGACCACCACCCCGGGGCCGAACGCCCGGTGGCTGACGCGCTGCCCCTCGCGGTAGCGCTGGACCGGCGGCGGGGCCGGCGCGGCGGGTTGGCGGGAGACCGCGTCGAGGACGCTGGCGCGGTTGGCGCCGGTGCTCCGGGAGCTGCCGGCGGGGCGCTCGACGATCTCCTCCGGGAGGTCGTTGAGGAACCGCGAGGGGAGGTTGAGGTTGGCGTTGCCGAAGAGATGGCGGCGGAAGGCGTGGAAGAGGTACAGCCGGCGCATCGCGCGGGTCATGCCGACGTAGCAGAGGCGGCGCTCCTCGTCGATCCCGCCGGGCTCCTCGATGGCCCGGATGTGGGGCAGCAGGCCCTCCTCCATCCCGGCCATGAAGACCACCGGGAACTCCAGCCCCTTGACCATGTGGAGGGTGATCAGGGTCAGCCCCGGCTTGGCCTCGTCCAGGCTGTCGACGTCGCTGACCAGGGCGGCGTCCTCCAGGAAGCGGCCCAGGGCCTCCATCCCGCGCAGCCCGGAGTACTCCGCCGCCAGGCCCTTGAGCTCGAGCAGGTTCTGCCAGCGCTCGGCGCCCTCCTCGCTGCCGTCGGAGACCCAGGCCTGGAGGCCGGTCCGGGCCAGGGTCATCTCGATCACCTCCGGCAGCGGGTGGCGGTCGAGCTCCCGGCGCAGGCCCTCGACCAGGGCCCTGAACTCCTGCAGGCCCTCGGCCGCCGACGCCGTGATGCCGGCGGGCCGGGCCTCGGCGGCGAGCAGGTCCCAGACCGAGATGCCCCGCTGGCGGGCCGCCGCCTCCAGCACCTGCACGGTCTTGTCGCCGACCTTGCGGCGGGGCACGTTGACCACCCGGTTGAAGGCCACCGTGTCGTTGGGGTTGAACATCACCCGCAGGTAGGCCAGGGCGTCCTTGACCTCGCGGCGTTCGTAGAACCGCACCCCGCCGACCAGCTTGTAGGGGATGCCCTGCCGCACCATCACCTCCTCCAGCGCGCGGGACTGGGCGTTGGTCCGGTAGAGCACCGCGATGTCGTTGAGCGAGCCGTCCCGGGCGACCAGGCGGCGGACCTCGGCGGCGATCGCCTCGGCCTCCTCCTGCTCGTCGTAGACCTGGGCCACGAAGACCTTCTCGCCGGCGCCGCGGTCGGTCCAGAGCCTCTTATCGGCGCGGTCGGCGACGGCCTTGATGACGGCGTGGGCGGCGTCCAGGATGCTCTGGGTGGAGCGATAGTTCTGCTCCAGCTTGATCACCCGGGCCTCGGGGAAGTCGCGCTCGAAGCTGAGGATGTTGCGCACGTCGGCGCCCCGGAAGCGGTAGATCGACTGGTCGTCGTCGCCGACCACGCAGAGGTTGCGGTGCTCCTCGGCGAGCAGCTTGACCAGGGTGTACTGGACCCGGTTGGTGTCCTGGTACTCGTCGACCAGGACGTGGCGGAAGCGGTGGCGCCAGCGCTCCAGCGAGCGCTCGTCCTCCTGCCACAGCCGCACCACCTTGAGCAGGAGGTCGTCGAAGTCCAGCCCCGAGGCGTCGCGGAGGAAGCCCTCGTAGACCGGGTAGACCCGGGCCACCACCTCGGAGAAGTAGTCGCTGGCCGCGGCGGCGTACTCGGTCGGACCCTGGATCTCGTTCTTGGCGGTGGAGATGCGGCCGACCACGGCGTTGGGCGGGAAGCGCTTCTCGTCCAGGCCGAGCCCGGCCATGGCCCGCTTGACGGCCGAGAGGCGGTCGCCCTCGTCGTAGATCACGTAGCTCCGGTCGACGCCGATCAGGTGGCCGTCACGACGCAGGACCCGTCCGCAGATGTTGTGGAAGGTGCCCATCCAGGCCGGTGAGCCACCCCACGAGGCCGGCCTCTCCCCACGACCCGGGGTCCCCGGGGACCCCGCGGGGCCTTCGGCCTGGCCGGCGCCGAGCAGGGACTCGATGCGCTGCCGCATCTCCCGCGCCGCCTTGTTGGTGAAGGTCACCGCCAGGATGCCGTCGGGCTGGGCCCGGCCGCTCTCGATCAGGTGGGCGATGCGGTAGGTCAGGACCCGGGTCTTGCCGCTGCCGGCGCCGGCGAAGACCAGCAGGGGGCCGTCCGGGGCGGTCACCGCCTCCAGCTGGGGGGGGTTGAGGATCGCCGCCAGCCGGGGCCCCCACGAATCTTGATCCGTGGGGTGGCGGTCGACGCCAGCCAGGCCGGTGGTGGGGCCGTCCTGGATCACGCGGAGGCGCTCGCCGCCGGCTCACCCCGGCCCGTGCCGGCGCCATCCGCGGCCACACTGCTCGTGGTGCGGTACTGGTCCTCGCGGCGGTCGGCGAAGGCGTGGTTGCGCGGGTTGCGCTGCTTCTTGCGGGCGGCCTCGGCCAGGTCGACCTCCGCCACCAGGAGCTCCTCGCCGGCCTCCGAGGCGGGGCCGGCGAGCGGCCAGCCGTCCCAGCCGACGATCACGCTGCCGCCGATGAAACCCAGGTCGCGCTCGTCCCCGATGCGGTCAGCCACCGCGACGTAGACCTGGTTCTGAGCGGCGATGCCCATCGCCGCCACCCCGGCCTGGATCATGCCGCGCTCGTCGTGGATGCGGCGCCGGAAGTTGCGGACGAAGTTGCCGGGGGTGAGGACCAGGTCGGCGCCGCCCAGGGCCAGGGAGCGCGCCGCCTCGGGAAAGAAGACGTCGTAGCAGACCTGCAGCCCGACCCGGCCGAAAGGCAGGTCGAAGACCGGGAAGCCGAGGTCGCCGGGGCGGAAGAGGTCCTTCTCGTTGAAGAACAGGTGGACCTTGCGGTACAGGCCCACCAGCCCGCCGGCGCCGACGATCGCGGCGCTGTTGTACAGAGATCCATGCGCGGGCCCGTCAGCCGCGGCGAGAGCGCTCGCCCCGCCGCCGGCGGCGGGATCGGCGGAGGTGCTCGGGCCGGCCAGCTCGGGGAAGCCCCCGGCGATCAGCAGGCCGTGGCGCCGGCCCAGCTCGGCCCACCCGGTCAGCCCGCGGCCCAGCTCGGTGGCGGTGGCGGGCTCGGCGTAGGGCCGCAGCTCCTCCGGGCTGGCGAAGGCGTATCCCGCGGTCGCCATCTCCGGCAGCAGCAGCAGGCTGGCGCCCGCCTCGGCGGCGCGCTCCGCCAGCCGCCCGGCGCTGGCCAGGTTGGCGTCGATATCGCCGAGGCGGACGTCGAACTGGCCGACGGCGACCGTCACCGGGCGGGCGGGGGATTCCATCGCTTTGATTATCGGCGCCCCGGCCGCCGGGTCCCGCGGGGGGCGGCTGTCAACCGAGCGACATCAGTGGCGGAAACCGATTCGCGCCTTCGGTCGCGGGTCCGTTGTGTCCAACGCGGACATTCCAGGCGCCGCCGTCCTTGTACTG
>DASZGP010000165.1:0-5933 GCA_035938695.1 Candidatus Dormiibacterota bacterium
CGCCATCCTGCTGCTGGTCGGCTTCGAGTCGGTAACGGCACTGGGCGCGGAGGCGATCAACCCCAAGCGCGACGTGCGGCGCGCGATCCTGCTCTCGCTGGCGATCCAGGGCGCGGTGGCCTACGTCTTCGAGTACTTCGCCGCCAACTTCTTCGTCAACAGCTCGATCACCCAGACCATCGCCGCCACCGCCACCGCCAAGGCCCAGACGGTCAGCGGCTACGCGGCCGCCGCCGTGTCCGGTGCCCCGATCGGGGACATGATGCGGTTCATCGGCGACAACATGCTGGGCGGTACCGGCTTCGTCCTGACCCTGGTATTGGCGGCCACGGTGCTGATCGCGCTGATCGGGACCACGCTGGCCTGCCTCAACACCGGCGTCCGCATCACCTACGTCATGGGCCGGGACAAGGAGATGCCCTCGATCCTCGGCCTGCTCCACGGCAAGTACGCCACCCCGCACTACGGCGTCCTGGCGCTGGCGGTGATCTCGATGGCCTTCGGGGCCTACGGGGTGCTCAGCACCGACAACCTGACCCAGATCACGCTGGCCTCCAACACCGGCACCTTCCTGGTCTACGGGATGACCAACCTGATCGTGCTGGTGGCCTTCATCGGGCGCAAGGAAATGAACGTGGTGAAACACATCGTCGTCCCCGTGGTCGGCGCCCTGGCCAACCTGGCGATGCTGATCGCGATCGTCTACCTCAACCTGACCTCGGGCGGCAGCACCGCCACCGACACGGTCATCGCCCTGGCGATGGTCGGGGTCTGGCTCGCCGCGGGGGTGGTCTGGCTGGTGGTCAACTCGGCGACCTCCAAGAAGAGCCTGCTGAGCGAGGCCCCCGCGCCGTCCACCACCTACTGACCGGAACTCTCCTCCTGTACGGGAAGGCGGCTCTTCGGCGACGAGGGGCCGCCTCCTCGACTCTGCCCGCCGAGCGAGCCGGTCGCTTCCCGAGAAGACCCGTAACATGCCAACGATGACCGATCCCCCACGCGCCGGCCTCGGCGAGCTGGTCGTGGAGTTCGCCTCCCTCTCCGAGACCGGGCCGGTGCGGGGCAGCAACGAGGACAGCCTGGGCTTCGGCCCGGTGGCGCCGCTGCCCGGCGTCCGCCTGGCCAGCCCCTCCCGCGCCCCCGTCGAGCGCGGCCCCGGGGCGTTCGTGGCCCCATCTCTGGTCGAGCTGCCCCCGGGGCTGCCCCACCACGTCGGCGGCGGCGCCGGCGGGCACACTCCCGCCGGGGTCCGCGGCGGCTGCGCCAGCCCGCCGGCCGCCGGCCTGCTCTTCGCCGTGGCCGACGGCCTGGGGGCCTATGGCGGCGGCGACGTGGCCAGCCGGCTGGCGGTCGAGAACCTGCTCGGCCACTGCCGCGACGCGGCCGCCGACAGCCGCGCCCCGGGAATGCTGCGGGGCGCCTTCGACCGCGCCAACCGCGCGGTCTTCGACGCCGCGCTCAGCGGCGCGGGGGCGCGCAAGATGCAGACCACCATGACCGCGCTCCTCCTGGCCCCCGGCGAGGGGCACGTGGCCCACGTCGGCGACTGCCGCCTCTACCGCCTCCGGGCCGGCGCCCTCGACCTGCTGACCACCGACCACACCCAGGTCATGGAGATGCTCCGGCTGCGCATGATCAGCCCCGAGCAGGCCGTCGACCACCCCGGCCGCTACGCCCTGACCCGCTCCCTGGGCGGCGACCTGATCGTCCGCACCGACGTCCGCCGCGAGCCGGTGCTGGACGGCGACACCTTCCTGATCGGCTCCGACGGGCTCTGGGGCAAGGTCGACGCCGCCGAGATCCAGGAGGCCATGGCCGGCGACCTCGGCCGGGCCTGCGCCGGCCTGGTCGAGCGCGCCGTGGAGCGCGGCGGCGAGGACAACTCCACGCTGGTGGCGGTCAGGGTGGTCAGCGCCGGCGTCGCCGCCGTCCGGCCCCAGGGTTGGCGTAGGTTCTTCCAGTCATGACCTCGACCTCGTCGCTGCAGCCCGGGTCCCAGCTCGACCAGTTCAAGATCGTCGACGTCATCGGCCACGGCGCCTTCAGCGAGGTGCTCCTGGCCGAGGATCGCGAGGGCCGCCGGGTGGTGCTCAAGTGCCCCCACGACTCGATCATCGGGGACACCGCGACCTTCGACCGCTTCCGCCGCGAGCTGGAGATCGCCCGCAAGCTCAACCACCCCGGCATCCAGCGCTCCTACGACCTCAGCGAGCACCGCAGCCGGCCCTACCTGGTGATGGAGTACGTCGAGGGCGAGACGCTGCGGGCGGTGCTCGCGCGGGAGAAGCGGCTGCCCACGGCCCGGGCCATCGACGTCACCGAGCAGATCGCCGACGCCATGGCCTACGCCCACGGCCAGGGCGTCTACCACCGCGACCTCAAGCCCGAGAACATCCTGGTGACCGCGGCCAACCGGGTGGTGGTGACCGACTTCGGCATCGCCCTGATGGCCGGGGCCCGGCGGCTGACCTACCGCTGGTTCACCTCCGCCGTGGGCACCCCCGACTACATGGCGCCGGAGCAGATCCAGGGCAAGCGGGGCGACGCCCGCACCGACATCTACGCCATCGGGGTGATGCTCTACGAGATGCTGGCGGGACGGGTCCCCTGGGAGGGCGACAACCCGCTGTCGGTGATGAGCCAGCACCTCAGCGCCCCGGTGCCGCCGCTCCACGCCATCAATCCCGGCGTGCTGGCGCCGCTGGAGGCGATCGTCCGCAAATGCCTGCGCAAGAAGCCCGAGGAGCGCTACCAGGACGCCGGGGCCCTGCTCCACGACCTCAAGCACTGGAAGGACCTCGACCTCTCGCAGTTCATCTTTCCCGACGAGGCGCCGCTCCGGCCCGAGACCCAGCGTGGGCTGTGGCTGCTGATCGCCGCGCTGTCCTTCGGCTTCCTGGCCGCCACCGCGGCCGCCGCCTACCTCTACTATCTGCTGACCCATGCGCACTAGCGCGGGAGGGATGCCATGACCGAGACCCCACGCGACCGCTTCGGGCAGCCCGCCGGGAGCGGCGACGCCGAGGTCGCGCTGCGCCTCTGCCGGGAGTCGGGCGCGGCCCAGGTCGAGCTCCAGTTCGCCGACATCACCGGCGCCGTCAAGTCGGTCTCGGTGCCGGCGCGGCGGCTGGAGGAGGTGCTCCGGGAGGGGGAGTGGTTCGACGGCTCGGCGGTCGAGGGCCAGGCCCGCGAGGTGGAGTCCGACATGTACCTCCGCCCCGACCCCGCGACCTTCGCCCTGATGGACCCCAGCGCCGAGGTGGTCTGCGCCCGCCTGCTCTGCGACGTGGTCACCCCCGACGGCTCGGCCTACCCCGGCGACAGCCGCTCCCGGCTCCGCTCGATCCTGGCCTCGGCGGCCGACGGCGGCCTGACCTACCTGGTCGCGCCGGAGATCGAGTTCTTCCTCTTCCCCGCCGGCGAGGAGGGCCTGCGCCTGCTCCAGGACGACCCCAGCAGCTACTTCGAGCGCAGCCGGGGGATGTCGCGGCAGGCCGAGATGGAGATCGTGGCGGCGCTGGAGACGATGGGCGTCAGCGTGGAGTCCAGCCACCACGAGGTGGCCAGCGGGCAGTACGAGCTTGACCTCCCGCTGCAGCCGGCGCTGGCCGCGGCCGACGCCATCACCGGCCTCAAGCCGGCGGTCCGGGAGCTGGCCCGGCAGCGGGGCCTGCAGGCCTCCTTCATGCCCAAGCCGCTGCAGGCCGCGGCCGGCTCGGGGATGCACACCCACCAGGTGCTGCTGGCCGCGGACGGCGGCCGCAACGCCTTCCACGACGACGCCGCCGGCTACGGGCTGTCGGCGGCCGGGCGCCGCTTCCTCGCCGGCCAGCTGGACCACGCGCCCGGGCTGTGCGCCGTGGTGGCGCCGCTGGTCAACTCCTACAAGCGCCTGGTGCCGGGGTACGAGGCGCCGGTGGCGGGCAGCTGGGGCCGCCACAACCGCTCCGCCCTGGTCCGCGTGCCGGCCACCGCCCGGGGCATGGACGACGCGCTCGGGACCCGCCTCGAGCTGCGCCTCCCCGACCCCTCCTGCAACCCCTACCTGGCCTTCGCCGCGATGCTCGCCGCCGGCCTCGACGGCCTCGACCGCGAGCTCGAGCTGGGTCCCCCGATGGAGGAGGTCGAGCACGGCTACCAGGACGTGGCCCGGCAGACCGCCCGGCCCCTGCCGGCCTCGCTGGCCGAGGCCCTCGACGCGCTGGCGGCCGACGACGTCCTCGCCGAGGCGCTCGGCGGCGAGGTCCTGGAGCTTTTCCGGTCGGCCAAGATGCTGGAGTGGGACGGCTACCGCCGCCACGTCAGCCAGTGGGAGCTGGACGCCTACCTGCGCAGCTACTAGGGCCGCGCCGGGATGTAACGACTGCCGGCCGCGAGGCCGCCGCCGTGCCGGTTGTGTGGTACTTAAAAACGTGCCGGCGGCAGGTTCGCCGCCGTTGCTCGTGGGGCCGGCCCCGGGCCGGGCCTGAAGGGGAGTTCCAGATGGGAGACGGTGCGACGACGTGGCGTCGGAGGGCGCTGCTGGTTGCGGCGATGGCGCTGGTGACGGCGGCCCAGGTGGGGGCGGTGGCGCCGGCCCAGGCCGTCCTCCTGCAGACCGACACCCTGGTCTGCGCCCCCTTCACCCTGACCTGGTTCCAGAGCCTCTCGGGCTCCGCGGCGGCCAGCTTCAGCGGCGCCTGCCGGAGCGGCTCGGCGTCCGATCCGCTGGCCACCGGCGGCGGCACCATCGCCAACCAGACCCCGCCCTACCCCCTGAACATGGTCTCGCTGGGCTACCAGGTCAACCTCACGGTGACCCTGCACGACCCCACCGGGACGGTCGAGACGCTGCCGGTCAGCTTCCAGGTGATCAGCGAGGTGGAGACCGTGGCCGGCGTCCCCGGCGTGCCCCAGAGCACCATGGTCCAGATGGACAGCGGGGTCACGATCACCCAGGGCGCCGGCGCCAGCGGCCCGGGCGCCTGGCACCGGAAGTGCGACGTGGTCAGCGGCGGCGCCAGCTGCCTGGCGGTGGGCACCCTGCTCCGGAGCTGAGCCTCGACCCGCCGCCGGATGGGGCAGAATTGACCGCCTCAGGCCGCCCGCCCCAGGAGAGGACACCATGCAGAAAGAGAGCCACGAGTTCACCGCCGCCGACGTCCCGCGTTTCTTCGACGAGCTGATCGCCGAGGACGCCAGGGCCACCGCCGCCCGGCTGCGGGCCGCCAGCGCCAGGATGCGGGAGCTGGCCGCGCTGGTGCCCGACGTGACCAGCCAGGAGGCGGCCTGGAACGCCAAGGAGATCCTGGCCCACATGGCCGTCCTCTCGCGGGCCTACGGGGTCTTCGCCGCGATGATCGCCAAGGGCCGCCTCCCAGAGCTGAAGCTGGCCGACGTGATCACCCAGCGCGACGCCTTCGGCGAGGCCATGGCCCAGCGCTCGATCCCGGAGATCGTCGAGGAGGCCGCCGGGCAGCACCAGAGGACCCTGGCGTTCCTGGAGACCGCCACCCCCGCGATGCTCGAGGCGGAGTGCCGCACCGAGCACGGGGTGGTCACCCCCGAGCGCCTCATCCGCCTGCCCCTGGTGGCCCACATGGAGCAGCACCTGCGCCAGCTCGAGGAGGCCCTGGGCGCGCCGGCCGGGCAGCCCGCGACCGCCGGGGTTGGCTGAGGCCACCGGCGGCCCCTCGCCCGCGGCCGTGGAACCCGGGGTCTACCGGCAGATCGACCACGTGGGCATCGCGGTGGCCGACCTCGACGCCGCCGTCGCCCGCTACCGCGACCTCCTCGGCGTGGAGCCCTCGGTGCGTCGGGGCATGGACCAGGATGGTATCGAGGCCGCCATGCTGGACCTCGGCTCGACCCACGTCGAGCTGATCGCGCCGACCCGCCCCGACTCGGCGATCGCGGCCTTCCTGGCCAAGCGCGGGGAGGGGCTGCACCACGTC
>DASZGP010000166.1:0-4555 GCA_035938695.1 Candidatus Dormiibacterota bacterium
GGCGGGTCGAGCGCGCGCGCCGGTAGCGGTGGACCGGTCCGGCGGAGACGAGTGCGACGTTGGCTGCGGGTCTGCGCTGGTGCAAGCGGGCTCCATGATTCCAGAGGGCCAGCGGGCTGTCAAACCCGGCGCGCGGCTAGCCTAGCAGCCGCCGCCGTCAGCGCGAGGTGTTGGGCAGCCCGTTGACCCCCGGCGGCACCGGCGCGCCGCTCCCCGCCGCCACCGCCGGCGCCTGGCCGTGGTCGAGCAGGAACTGGAGGTACTGGGCCACGATCGCCGGGGCCACCCGGAGGTCGTTGTGGTACGTCTGGGGGAAGGTCAGGTTGACTGCGCCGGCGAGGTGCGGGCTGGTCCGGTCGTCGAAGGTCGGGCCCATCTGGAAGAAGGGGTCGACGTTGTCGGTGCCGTTGTAGATCGACATCCAGTGGGTCGGGCCGGGGGTCTCGCCGGCCCCGTTGACCACGCTCAGCCAGCCGGTCCCCGGGGCGATCTCCTCGCAGCCGTAGTAGGTGGCGTCGAGACCGCGGCAGACGGTGGTGCCGTGGTTGGCGCCGGCGATCATCACCGCCGCGACCACGTCCTGGCGCAGCTCGGGGTGGAGCAGGAGGAGCTTGCGGGTGATGGTCACCCCCAGCGAGTGGGCCACGATGTCGATCTTCTGGGAGCCGGTGTAGTCCTGGACCGCACGGATGAAGTTGTAGAGGTCGGGGACGTTGGGGTCGTCGGAGGCGCCCTTGCCGCCGTTGCAGCAGAAGGGCATGTAGTTGGTCAGCTGCCAGTAGGCCAGGGATCGCGGCGATGGCGGCGACTGCGTCGGCAGCCCGGCGTAGCCGTTCTCCATGCCGTTGTAGGAGAGCGCGTACATCTCCTGGTCGGTGTAGCCGGCGAGCGCGCCGAACTGGTCGGCGACGAGATACCAGTTCTCGGCGTCGGCCTGGTTGCCGTGGACGAAGACCACCGGGGTGTGCTTGAGCTTGGCCCGGCGCTGGACGCCGCCCCAGCCGCCGAGCGGGAAACCCCACTCGCAGTCGGTCAGCTTGGGGAAGTCGGCGGCGAAGAGCACCGGCGCGGCCGATGGCATGTTGTGGCCCGCCTGGGGCTCGGCCGCGGCGATCGCCGCGCAGGGGGTGGGCACCACGATCGCGCTGGGGGCGGCCACCGCCGGCGCCAGCATCAGCCCGGCCAGCAGCAGGCCGGCCACCGGACGGGCCCCGGCGACCGCGCGCCAGGAGGTGGGACGCGCCCGGACGGCCACTCTCCGGGCGGGCGGTTCCTTTCCCATCATTCCCATTCCCTTCGCTCCCATCCGTTGGGCTCTAGTGCGCCAGCCAGCCGGCGTCCATCGCCAGGACGCCGCCGGTCATGGTCCAGCCCAGGTCGGAGCAGAGGAACTCGACCGCCCGCGCCACCTCCTCGGGCTCGATCAGGCGCCGCACCGCGTTCTGGGTCAGCAGGACCTTGTCCACCACCTCGCTCTCGGGGATCCCGTGGGCCGTGGCCTGGGCCGCGACCTGGCCCTCGACCAGCGGGGTGCGCACGTAGGAGGGGCAGATGGCGTGGGCCGAGACGCCGCCGCCGTGCGCGCCGGCCTCCAGGGCCAGGGTCTTGGTGAACCCCAGCAGCCCGTGCTTGGCCGAGACGTAGGCCGCCTTGTAGGGCGAGGCGATCAGGCCGTGGACCGAGGCGATGTTGACCACCCTGCCCCAGCCCCGGGCGTACATCCCGGGGAGCAGGCGCTTGGTGAGGACGAACGGCGCCGTCAGCATCACGCCGACGATCAGGTCCCAGCGGGCCTCGTCGAACTCCTCGATCGGGCTGACGTGCTGGAGCCCGGCGTTGTTGACCAGGATGTCGACCTCGCCCACCTCGTCGGCCAGGCGGTGGACCGCGGCGCGGTCGGAGAGGTCGGCGCCGATCGCCAGCGCGCCCGGGACGCCGGCCGCCGCCGCCTCCAGGCGGGGGCCCTCGAGGTCGCTGAGGACGACCCGCGCGCCGAGGGCGCCGAGGTGCCGGGCGACCGCCAGGCCGATGCCGGAGGCGGCGCCGGTGACCAGGGCGCGGCGGCCGCCGAGGTCGGCGGCGTGATGGTGGCCGTTGGTGGATTGCGCCATTTCAGGAACCCCCGATGGTGTTGTCGCTGTCCAGGACCCGGCGCAGCTTGAGCGCCAGCAGCAGACTGCCGGCCAGCTCGCCGTCGGCGAGGGCCAGGCCGGTGCTGTCGCGCAGCTCGCGGAGGCGGTACTTGACGGTGTTGATGTGGACCCCAAGCAGCTGGGCGGCCTCCTTGGTCCGACCCTGGCGGGCGATGTAGGCCTCCAGCGTGGGCAGCACCCAGGGGCGCTCGACCAGGTCGCCGAGCGGCTCCAGGGCGGTGGCGACGAAG
This sequence comes from Candidatus Dormiibacterota bacterium, assembly GCA_035938695.1. Taxonomy (GTDB): domain Bacteria; phylum Chloroflexota; class Dormibacteria; order DASZGP01; family DASZGP01; genus DASZGP01. The sequence goes on from DASZGP010000166.1 coordinate 2,384, forward strand.
CGCCGCGCCTGCTCCGGGCGGGTCAGCAGGGAGATCGAGGGGGCCAGGCGCTGGTAGTCGTAGACCGCCGCCGGCTCACCCGCCAGCACCGGCCCCACCCGCAGCGCCTCGGCCGCCTCGCTGTAGCTCTGGCGGGTCTCGCGCCCGCCCCGGGCGTTGCCGCCGACGCCGACCGCCTCGATCCCCTCGTGGGGGAGCATGGCGGCCAGCCGCCGCATCAGCTGTTGCCGGCTCCAGCCCTTGCGGTAGGGCACGGCGCCGACCACGCTGCGGTGGCGCACCGTCCAGAGGCTGGCGCCGACCTCCTTCTCCAGGGCCGCGCCGATCCGCTCCAGGCGGGCGATGTCGAGGTCGGCGGCGACCCGGGCGACCACGATGGCGTGGGGCCGGTCGAGGTCGCCGGGGCCGTCGGCGTCGGGGCCGGGCCCGGCCAGGATGACGTTGAGCAGCGCCGAGCGCCGGTGCTCGCGCTCCCGGCTGGCGTGGGCCATCTCGTCCAGGTAGACCGCGGCGACCTCGGTGTTGACCCGGTCGGCGAAGTCCAGGGCCCACTCGGCCAGGTGGACCACGGCGGCTTGCAGCTCGGGCGACTGGAAATCCGGCGCCGAGGTCAGCGCGTGCCACATCACCCGCACCCCGACCCGGTAGGCCCGCAGCATCGACTGCATCTCGATACCCTGGGCGGCGCGGCGGCGGGCGCCCTGCTGGATCGGGCCCAGGGTCTCGGCGGTGGGCGGCTCGCCGGTGGTCATCATCTCCAGCCAGGCCCGCACCAGGGCGGCGGAGACGGCCATGACGTCCTCCTTGAGCGCCTCGTCGGTGATCTCGGCGTAGGCCGGGATCTCGACCACGTAGGCGGCGAACATGGTGGCGGCGATCTCGTCGGCCTGCTCCCGGTGGCGCTCGGCGATCTCCCGCACCCGCCGGACCACCCGGTCCGAGCCCAGGTCGCGCAACCGGCTGGCCATTTCCGCCACCTCCACTCCCGGCCCCGGCAGGACCAGGGCCTCGGCCTCAGCGCTCATCGGTCGTTGGCCGCGGGCGGCGCGCCGCCCCCACCGTCCGCTTGCGGGCGGCGCGAATCATCGTAGAGCGCCCCGGCGCCCAGGTCGGCCAGCAGCGCCCGGCGGTCGGTCAGGCTCGCCGGTGACGCGGCGCGGGCGATGGTGCCCTTCTGCATCAGCAGCACCCGGTCGACCAGCTTCAGCGCGATGCCGATGTTCTGCTCCACCAGCAGGATCGTCACGCCCTCGGCGCTGAGCCCGCGGAGCAGCTCCAGCAGCTCGCGCGCGGCCACCGGAGAAAGGCCGGCGGTGGGCTCGTCCAGGAGCAGCAGGCGGGGACGGCCGATCAGCGCCCGGGCCACCGCCAGGGTGGCCTGCTCGCCGCCGCTGAGGGTGCCGGCGGCCTGACGGCGGCGCTCGTGGAGCTTGGGGAAGCGCGCGTAGGTCGCCTCGGCGCGGCCGGCGTACTCGCGGCCGCTGAGGCTGTAGCCGCCCAGCCGCAGGTTCTGCTCCACGCTGAGCCCGCCGAAGATGCCGCGGCCCTGGGGCACGGTGGCCAGGCCGAGGCCGACCCGGGCCTCGGGCGACAGCCGGGTGATGTCGCGATCGCCCAGCTCGACGGTCCCCTTCCAGGGCTTGAGCAGCCCCGCCACGCAGCGCATCGTCACCGACTTGCCGGCGCCGTTCAGCCCGACCATCGCGACCGCCTCACCGGCGGCCACGGCGAAGCTCACGCCATGGAGGACGGCCTGGCCGCCGTAGCCGGCCACCAGGCCGCGCACCGCCAGCGGCTCGCCGGCGGCGATGACCTGGCCGGCGGCTGCGGCCACGCCCGCCGGCGCCGCGTTGGCCGCCATCAGACCGCCTCCCCGAGGTATGCCGTCACCACCTGCGGCCGGCGCACCACCTCGCGCGTCGGCCCCGAGGCGATGACCTCGCCGCCGTCCATCACGTAGCAGCTCTCGCAGACCGCCAGCACCAGCGGGATGTGGTGCTCGATCAGCAGCAGCCCGGTGGCGTGGCGCTGGCGCAGCCGCCGGAGCTGCTCCGCCAGGTGCTCGGCGGCGGCCGGGCTCATGCCGGCGGAGGGCTCGTCGAGCAGCAGGAGGCGGGGCTCCGACGCCACCGCGCAGGCCAGCTCGACCAGCCGCTGCTGGCCGGTCGAGAG
>DASZGP010000167.1:0-3114 GCA_035938695.1 Candidatus Dormiibacterota bacterium
CCGCGTAGGCGGCCGGGTCGAGCGAGGGTGCCGCGGTGGCGACGACCATCAGGGCGCCGGTGCGGGCGCTGGTGGGCCAGTGGATCCGCCGCTGGGGGTCGCTGGGCTGGTACTCGCGCAGCCCCACGAAATCCTCGCCGAGGCCCCGCCGCCGGGCCGCCTCGCCACCCTCGGTGCGGTCCGCCGGCCGCTCGCCCGGAGGCAGCCAGTAGCGCGGCAGGACCAGCAGGTCGGCCTCCAGAGCCACCCGACGGGTGGCCTGGAGCAGGCCCAGCGGCCAGCCGCTGCGCAGGTCCAGGAGGGCGATCCGGTAGAGGCCGCGGCGCGGGGGCTGGAGGTGGAGCCAGGCGCTTCGTCCCGACGGGTCGACCTCCAGGCCCACGTTCCACCCGGGCCCGGGAGCCTCGGGCCCATCCGCCCGGTCGAGCCCAAACCGGATCGCGCCCGCCTGGCACCCCAGCAGGGAGCCGCGCGCCGCCCGCAGCCGGATCGAGACGCGATCTCCGGCGAAGACCCCGCCACGGTCCTGCCGCAGCGGGGGCTCGAAGCCTTCGCGGCGGCGCTCCCCAACCTCCAGCCGCAGCCGCCGCAGCCCCAGCGGCGGGCCGGCCAGCCCGACCGGCAGCAGCGCCAGGATCAGGCCGGCGACCAGGTACAGCCAGACCACCTCGGAGTTGGTCGCGAAGACATAGACCAGGCCGGCCGCCGCCAGCATCCCCGCCAGCCTGGCGGTGGGCCGGACCCGCGGGCGGCTCAAGTCGAGAGCGGCACCGGGACCCGGTCGAGGATCTCGCCGACCACCTCCTCCCCCGCCCCCGCGCTGGCCAGCCGGTGCCCCAGGACGCCGGCCGCCACGCGCTTGACGTCGTCGGGGAGCACGTGGTCCCGCCCCGCCATCACCGCCACCGCCTGGGCGGTGCGGAGCAGGGCGACGCTGGCCCGCGGGCTGGCCGGCAGGCCCACCGCCGGATGCTCGCGCGTCGCCAGGGCGATCGCCGCGACGTAGGCCCGCGCCGCCTCCGAGGCCCGCACCGCCAGCACCTCGTCCTGGAGCGCCAGCACCTCGGCCGGGCCGAGCACCCGCTCGACCGTCTGCCCCTCGGCGTCGCCGTGCTCGTGGCGGCGCAGGATCTCGCGCGACTGGGCCTCGTCGGGCCGCCCCAGGCGGAGCAGCACGGTGAAGCGGTCAAGCTCGGACTCCGGCAGGGGGAAGGTGCCGTGCTCCTCGATGGGGTTCTGGGTGGCCAGCACGATGAAAGGGTCGGGCAGGGTGTGGGTGGTGCCGTCGACGCTGACGCCGCGCTCCCCCATCGCCTCCAGCAGGCTGGACTGGGCCCGCGGCGTGGCCCGGTTGATCTCGTCGGCCAGGACCACGTTGGCGAAGATCGGGCCGTGCCGGAAGTGGAAGTCGCCGCCGCGCTGGTCGAAGACGTTGCCCCCGGTGATGTCCGCCGGCAGCAGGTCGGGGGTGAACTGGATGCGCCGGAACTCGCCCCCGATGGCCCGGGCCAGGGTCCGGGCCAGCAGCGTCTTGCCGACCCCGGGGACGTCCTCCAGGAGCAGGTGGCCCCGCGCCAGCAGCGCCACCAGGGCGAGGTCGAGCGCCTCCTCCCGGATCACGACGGAATGGCGGATCACCGCCCGCAGCCGCTCCAGCGAGGCGGCGGTGGACGCCGGCGCGGGATCTTCGGCGGCCAGGCTCACCCTGCCATCTTAGAATGGAGCCCTGCCATCTCTGCCTGATTCGGAATGCCGGTGTCCGTCGACCTAGCGAAGTTCCCGCGCCTCCGCTGCCGCCGCTGCGGGCTGGTGGCCCTGGTCGACCCCGGGCTGCCGCTCGACGCGCGCCCCTCGATCCGCTGCCCCACCTGCCACATCCCGCTGCAGGCGCCCCGCCTGGTCGCGGCGGGCGCGGCGGCGGTGGGTACGGCCGGTCCCCGGGGGGCGCGGGCCGGCATCCCGGCCCTCGACGTCATCCCCTCCCCGGCCGCGGGCGTACCGGACACCGGCCTGCGGTCGGTCCGGTTGCGGCGCAGCCAGGTCCCCTCCAACGTCGCCGTGGGCGTGGCCCTGGCGGGCATCGTGCTGGTGATCATGGTCGCCGTCTTCGTCTACCTGCTGGTGACCCCCCACCACCCCTACTGGGACGCGCTGACCAGATGACCGCCCCGCTCTCGCCCAAGGAGCGCATCCGCGCGGTCTACACCGTGGCCGACGCGCCCCGCCGTACCGAGCGGGTCACCTACCAGCTGGAGGACACCGGCCATCCCCTTCTCCGCCTCCGTCCCAGCCTCCGGCTGGTCGACGAGGACGGCTGGCAGAGCTATCTCTACCGGGTCGAGGCGTTCTCCCGGGTCACCGGCGAGAAGCTGGGCATCGCCGAGGAGCTGGCCGCCCCCGGCAGCCCCGAGGAGTTCGCGGCCTCCTCGCGGCAGTTCCAGTCGCCACCGTTCCGGGCCTGCGTCGAGCGCCTCCGCGCCGATCTCGCCGCGCGCTACAGCGACCGGGTGCTGCAGGTGCCGGTCCAGCACTGACGCCTCAGCGGCAAGCGTCCCCGCTGCGGCGGGATGGGTGGCATATGGGACTTGAACCCATGACCTCCAGGGCCACAACCTGGCACTCTAACCAACTGAGCTAATGCCACCGGGCCCGCCCGCGAGGGCGGCTGGAATTATAGCCGCGCTGCTCTGGCAAACTCCTTGCGCGCGCCCCGGTAGCTCAGGGGATAGAGCAGCTGCCTTCTAAGCAGTTGGTCGGGGGTTCGAATCCTCCCCGGGGCGCGCCTCAGATCAGGGCGTAGACGTTGGCCAGGTCGAAGCTCTCGGCGGCGGCGGCCAGCAGCACCCCGGCGACGGCGAGGGCGGCGATCGACCGGGCGGCGCGGGTCAGGCGGGGGTGGGCGTCCTCCCGCTGGGCCAGAAGCGCCGGCAGCAGGACCACGGCGCCGATCGCCGCCACCAGCAGGGCCGAGGGGACCCAGGGGGTGCCGAAGAGCACGGTCGTGGAGGTGGCGCCGGCCAGGATCAGGAAGGCGATCAGCGCCGGCGGGGAGGCGTCGCGGATCGCGCGCCAGGTCAGGAAGCCGGTGGCCAGGTAGAGCAGCGGGTAGGCGGA
>DASZGP010000168.1:0-4353 GCA_035938695.1 Candidatus Dormiibacterota bacterium
GGGCAGGGCGGCCAGCTCGGCCACCGCCACCCAGCGGGCGGCCCGGGGCTCCAGCGCCCCGCCCCGGGCGACCTGCGGCCGGTCGTTGGACCCCTCCAGGGCGCGGTCCAGCCCGACACCGGCGGCCAGCGCCGCCGCGGCCGCCGCGCCCCCGGCCAGCAGCGCCCGCCGGCTGACCCCGCCGCCACCCGCCTCCCCGGCCTGCCGGGCCAGACGGGCGCGCAGGGCGTCGATGAACTCCCGCCGGGGCAGGTCGGCGCCCGGCCGCAGGCCGCGCAGCTCCGCCGCCACCCGCAGCAGCTCGGCCTCCTCGGGCTCGGCCGGGAACCGCCGCGGCTGGCGGTCGTGGAGCAGCGCCTCGACGTAATCGTCGACCCGGCGGGCCGGCTGGTCCGGGCGGTCCTGCTCGTCGCTCATGACCTCGCCTCGCGCAGGCGCTCGTGGCTCATCGCCTCGCCTCGCGCCAGCGCTCGTTGCTCATCGCCCTCGCCTCGCGCAGGCGCTCGTGGCTCATGGCTCATCACATCTCCTCCGCCACCTCGGCGGCCTTGCGCAGGGCGCGGTGCTGGATCACCTTGGCGTTGCCGGCGGTGATGCCCAGGGCGGCGCCGGTCTCGCGCAGCGAGTACCCGCGCAGGAAGCGCAGCTCCAGCACCCGGCGGTAGCGCTCTGGAAGGCGCTCCAGGATGGCCCCCGCGCGGCGCACCCCGGCCTCCTCGTCGGCCGGCGGGGGCGGCGCGTAGGCCAGGTCCTCGGGGAGGGCGGCCACCGGCGCGTCGAAGGCGTCGCGCCAGTGGTCGGCCAGCACCGTGCGGGCGGTGGCGAAGAGGTAGCCCCTGATCTCCTCCTCCGGCGCGCCGAGGCGGAGCCGGGGCAGGGCGCGCATGAACACCTGGGTCGTCAGGTCCTCGGCGTCGGGGCGATTGCCCACGCGGGCGTAGACGTATCGGTACACGGGCACCACGGTCGCGCTGTAGACCGCCTCCCAGCCGGAGGGCTCCGGCGCGCCGCGCTCGCTCGGCAGGACACGCAGGGACGGGGCGGCGGGCTCCACATCGGACACTCCAGCATCTTGATACCCGTAGCGGTTACGCGGCGCACGGCTTATGGCCATCTGGAATACTCAGCGCGGGCGCCGCCCGGCGCGCCGGCCACGGGAGGTAGAGGTTGCTGCTCGAAGGCAAGAGGATCCTGGTCACCGGCGTGCTCAGCCGCCAGAGCATCGCCTACCGCTGCGCCGAGCTGGCCCAGCAGGAGGGCGCGGAGGTCATCCTGACCAGCTTCGGCCGGGTCATGAGCCTGACCCAGAAGACCGCCCGCCGCCTCTCCCCGGTCCCCGAGGTGCTGGAGCTGGACGTCAACGACCCGGCCCACCTGGCCCGCCTCCGCGACGACCTCGCCGGCCGCTGGGGCCACCTCGACGGCGTCCTCCACGCCATCGCCTTCGCGCCCGAGGACGCGCTCGGCGGCAACTTCCTCAACACCCCCTGGGAGAGCGCCCAGCTGGCCTTCCAGACCTCCACCTTCTCGCTCCAGGCGCTGACCGCCGCCGTCCTGCCGCTGCTGGGCGAGGGCGGCAGCGTGGTCACCCTGGACTTCGACAACCGGGTGGCCTGGCCGGTCTACGACTGGATGGGGGTCTGCAAGGCCGCCCTGGAGTCGGTGGTGCGCTACCTGGCCCGCGACCTCGGCCCCCGCGGGATCAGGGTCAACATGGTGGCCGCCGGGCCGCTGGCGACGATGGCCGCCAAGAGCATCCCCGGCTTCAAGCAGTTCGAGGAGGGCTGGACGCTGCGGGCGCCGCTCGGCTGGGACACCAGGAACGACACCGAGGCCGTGGCCCGGATGGTCACCGTGCTGCTCAGCGACTGGGCCCCCAAGACCACCGGGGAGATGGTCCACGTCGACGGCGGCTACCACGCCATGGGCGCCGAGGTGCCGGTCCCGGACTAGGGCAGCGGGGCCGAGTACTTCTCGCTGCCGGCGCGGTAGACGGCCTTGAAGTCGGAGTAGTAGACCGTCCCGTCGGGCGCCTGCTTGACGTCCAGCTGGCAGCCGGCGAAGGCCACCGTGACGTCCCAGTGGGGGGTGTCGGGGGTCAGCACCAGCATCCCCTTGTAGGCGCTGCAGACGACCCAGTGGCCGACGATGTTGGCCGGCCCCCCGGGACGGATCCAGGCCGGCCCGGTCGGCACCACCGTGGCGGCCTCGCTGCTCCAGACCGGCTGGATGGCGCCGGCGCCGCAGCCCCGCCGGACGTTGTTGCCCTTGATCAGGTGGCCGTAGCCGTAGCAGTAGGGCCAGCCGTAGTTGCCGCCGCGGATGGCCAGGTCGACCGTGTCGTAGCCGGTCTTGGGGCTGCCAGCGTCGGCCGAGGGCCCGTTCATCGTGACCAGCAGCTGGCCCTGGTCGTTGAAGGCGATGCCGAAGGGGTTGCGGAGGCCGTAGACCCAGGTCGGGTTGTCGGGCCCGAAGGGGTTGTCGGGCGGGATGCTGCCGTCGGGCTCGTAGCGCAGGATCTTGCCCAGCGGCGTGCTGGTCAGCTGGGCCGGGGGGATGAAGCCGGGGTGGGGATGGCCGGAGGAGTCCTCGTCGCCGAGCGCGACATAGAGGTCGCCGTCGGGGCCGAAGGCCAGGCGGCCGGCCTTGTGGCAGCAGTTGGAGCCCGAGGGCAGCACCAGGATGGTGGTCGGCTCGATGCCCACCCCGCCGCAGTCCCGCCAGCGGATGACGTCCTCGTGGGTGTAGTCGGCGTCCGAGTACATCGCGTAGACGTAGTGGTCGGTCTCGTAGGTCGGGCTGATCGCCAGGCCGGTGACGCCGCGCTCGCTGTGGGTGCCGTCGAGCTCCACGGTCACCGACACCACCCGGCCGAAGACCTGCGGCCGGCCGTTCTGGAACACGTGGATCAGGCCGCTGCGCTCGGCCCACATCAGGCGGCCGTCGGGGGTGAAGGCCAGGGCGGTGGCGGTGTTGGCGTCGATCTTGGCCGGCGGCACGATCCCGGTGGTCACCGGGTCGCAGGACGCCGCGGCGCCGCGGTCGGGCTCGCCGCCGGCCCTGACGTGCGCCTCCAGGTCCTGGAAGTAGACCCAGGACGCCGCCAGCAACCCGGCGCAGATCGCCGCCACCAGCCCGGAGACGCGCAGCGCTCGGACGTGGCGGCCGCGCCGCCGGCTCCCCTTTCCCAGCACGCTGGGAAGCCTACCGGAGGGCGTTCACAGGTTCAGCACAGGTTCCCGTGGGGTTCAGGCCGGCGGGGCTAGCCCTGGCGGTAGATGTGCCCCGAGTCCGAGTAGTAGACGGCGTGGTCGGTGCCCTGCTTGACGTCCAGGCTGCAGCCGCCGATGCCGGTGTCGGCGGCGCTGTGGTACCCGGTCAGCAGGTCGATGTGCCCGGGCGACTGCTCGCAGAAGACGAAGTGGTCGCGCAGGGCGGCGGGACCCGAGCCGTCGACCCAGGTGATCCCGGTGGGGGCCACGAAGAAGGGGCTGTTCTTGGCGTACGGGCCGCCCTCGGCGCTGTAGTCGGGGCCGGGCTGCCCGCCGCAGGAGGTGTAGGGGCTGATCACGTGGCTGTAGCCCCAGCAGTAGGGCCACTGGTAGGTGCCACCCCTGGCGATGGTGATGACCTCGTCGCCGCACGAGCCGCAGGGCGTGCCGGCGTCGCCCGAGGGCCCGTTGTTGGTGATCACCGTGGTGCCGTCCGGCTTGAAGGCGATCCCGAACATGTTGCGCAGCCCCTTGGCCCAGGCGGGGTTGCCGGCGATCGGGTTGTCGGCGGGGACGCCGCCGCCGGGGTTGTAGCGGAGCACCTTGCCGAGGACCGAGCTCCAGTCCTGGGCCGGCGGGTTGCCCTGGCCGCTCGAGCTGTGCTCGTCGCCGAGGGTCACGTAGAGCTTGCCGTCGGGGCCGAAGGCCACCCGGCCGCCCTTGTGGCAGCAATCACCGCCGGCCGGCAGGTTGGGCACCACCACGGTCAGGTTGGAGCTGTCGCCGTGGCAGTCGTCGGTCCAGCGGACGACCTGCTGGGCGCTGCCGCTGGCCAGGCTCTGGAAGGCGTAGACGTAGTGGTCGCTGGCGAAGGTCGGGCTGATCGCCAGGCCCAGGAGGCCGCGCTCACCGCTGGTCGAGGTGCCGCCGGAGACGTCGGCGAAGAGCTTGGCCTGGCCGTTCTGCCAGACCCTGACGACCCCCGAGCGCTCGGCCCAGAAGAGCCGCCCGTCGGGCGCGAAGGCCAGGGCCACCGGGAAGTTGGCGGCGATGGTCCCGGTCGGCGGCGCGCCGGAGCAGCCCGAGGCCACCGGCGGAGGGGTGCGCACCGGCGCCGGGGTGGGCGGGGCCACGGATGGCG
>DASZGP010000169.1:0-9097 GCA_035938695.1 Candidatus Dormiibacterota bacterium
TCACCGTCATGGGCCACGTCGACCACGGCAAGACCTCCATCCTCGACGCCATCCGCCAGACCAAGGTGGCGGCGGGCGAGGCCGGCGGCATCACCCAGCGGGTCGGCGCCTACCAGGTCGAGAAGAACGGCAAGCCGATCACCTTCATCGACACCCCGGGCCACGAGGCGTTCACCGCGATGCGGGCCCGCGGCGCCCAGGTCACCGACGTGGCCGTGCTGGTGGTGGCCGCCGACGACGGCGTGATGCCCCAGACGATGGAGGCCATCCAGCACATCAAGGCCGCCGGGGTGCCGATGATCGTGGCCCTCAACAAGATCGACAAGGACAACGCCAACCCCGACCGCGTCAAGCTCGAGCTGTCGGAGAAGGGCCACGTGCTTATCGAGGAGTACGGCGGCGACGTGCCCCTGGTGCCGGTCTCGGCCAAGGAGAAGAAGGGCCTCGACGAGCTGCTGGAGATGATCCTGCTGGTGATCGAGATCGCCGACCTCAAGGCCAACCCCGACAAGCCGGCGGCGGGCACCATCATCGACGCCCACCTGGAGCGCGGTCGGGGCCCGGTGGCCACGGTCCTGGTCCAGACCGGCACGCTGGGGGTCGGCGACAACTTCGTCATCGGCACCGTCTTCGGCAAGGTGCGGGCGCTGATGAACGAGGACGGCAAGAAGATGCAGGCCGCCGGGCCCGGCCAGCCGGCCGTGGTCACCGGCCTGCCCGAGGTGCCCAACGCGGGCGAGATCCTGCAGGTGGTGGAGTCCGAGCGGGCGGCCCGGACCATCGCCCTGTCGCGGATCGAGTCGCGCCGCAAGGTGGCCCAGGCGGCGGCCCCCAAGCAGCGCCTGGAGGACATCTACGCCGCCCTCCAGCAGGGCGGCACCAAGGAGCTGAACCTGGTCCTCAAGGCCGACAGCCACGGCTCGGTGGAGGCGCTCAAGGGCGCCATCACCCGGATCGAGGACCCCCAGGTCCGGATCAGGGTCATCGCCGAAGGGGTCGGCGACGTCGGCGAGTCGGACATCAACCTGGCCGCCGCCAGCGACGCCTTCGTGGTGGCGTTCGCGGTCAAGGTCGACAACAACGCCCAGACCGCGGCCGAGCAGCAGAAGGTCGAGATCCGCAAGTACAACGTCGTCTACCACCTCACCGAGGACATCGAGAAGGCCATCAAGGGCCTCTACGAGCCGACCTTCAAGCAGGTCTACGAGGGCAAGGCCGAGGTCAAGGTGCCGATCAAGGTGCCCAAGATCGGCTTCATCGCCGGCTCCCAGGTCACCGACGGCAAGCTGACCCGCAACTCCGTGGCCAAGGTCTACCGCGGCAAGGACCTGCTGATCGAGACCAAGATCGCCGGCCTGCGGCGCTTCAAGGATGACGTCCGCGAGGTCGCCCAGGGCTACGAGTGCGGCATCGAGCTGGACGGCTTCCAGGACTACCAGGAGGGCGACGTGATCGAGGCCTACGTGCTCGAACAGGAGAACCCCTAGCGGCCGGAGCCCGGTCCGCCCCGCCCGGCGGCCGCTCTGCTAGGGTGCAACCAGGATGGCCCACCGCGTCGACAAGGTGGCCGCCCAGCTTCGCGAGGAGCTGAGCGCGATCATCGCGAGGGATATCCACGACCCCAGGCTGGCCCTGCTCAGCGTGGTCGACGTCGACGTGTCGCCGGACCTCCGCAACGCCCGGGTGCGGGTCAGCACCCTGGGCGGCGACGAGCAGCGCCAGGCGGCGATGGCCGCCCTGGAGCACGCCCTCGGGTTCATCCGCCACGAGCTGGCCAGCCGCCTGCGCGACAACCTGCGCCAGATCCCCCAGGTGCGCTTCGTGGACGATCGCAACATCGAGTACGCCGTCCACATCAGCCAGGTGCTGAGCGGGCTTCACCCTGCGAACCAGGATTCGGGGGGCCCCGGCAGCCCCGACGAGGGCTCGCGCCAAGACCAGCGGGAGCCCGCCGATGACGCCTGAGGCGACCGCCATCCGGGAGCTGGTCGACCGCCACCGGCGGGTGCTGGTGCTCTCCCACAAGGATCCCGACGGCGACACCCTGGGCTCGGCCCTGGCGATGCGCCTGGTGCTGGAGGAGATGGGCAAGCAGGTGGTCAACCGGGTGCCGCCTCCGGTGGCCGACATGTACACTTTTCTGCCCGGCTACGAGACCCTCAACGCCCCCGCCGGCGGCTGGGAGCCAGAGCTGGTCCTGGTCATGGACGCCAGCAACCTGGAGCGCCTCGCCGGGGTCATGGCCGGCGTGCCCGAGGGCACCCCGATCGTCAACATCGACCACCACGTCAGCAACACCCGGTTCGGCGACGTCAACCTGGTCGTCCCCACCGCCTGCTCGACCGCCGAGGTGACCTACGACCTGCTCCGCGACTGGGGCGTGGTGCCCACCGCCGGGGTCGCCGCCAACCTCTACGCCGGGGTGCTGACCGACACCGGCAGCTTCCGCCACGAGAACACCACCCACCGGGCCCTGACCATCGCCGCCGACCTGGTCCTGCTCGGCGCCGACGCCGCGGCCATCGCCGAGGCCGTGTACAAGCGCCGCAAGCTGAGCACCCTCAAGCTCCAGGCGCTGGTCATGGCCGGCATCAGGTTCGAGTGCGACGACCGCCTGGTCTACGCCTGCGCGACCCTGGAGGACCTCCGCCGGGCCGGCGCCGCGGCCGACGAGACCGAGGGGCTGATCGACATGCTCAACAGCGTCGACGGCCTGGAGGTGGCGCTGCTCTTCAAGGAGATCGACGGCGGCCTGACCAAGGTCTCGGTGCGGACCCGCGGCCAGATCAGCGCCAACGAGGTGGCGGCGGCCTTCGGGGGCGGCGGCCACGCCCGCGCCGCCGGCGCCGAGCTGCGCCTGCCCATCGCCGAGGCCGTGCCGGCCTTCCTGGCCGAGGCCCGCGGGTACCTGACCCCGCCCGCCTGACCCCGGCCGGTCCAGGCTGAGCCGCGGCGCGTGGTGGGCATCCTCAACCTCGACAAGCCGGCGGGCATCTCCTCCAACGGCGCCCTGACCCGGCTCAAGCGGGCCACCGGGGAGAAGCGCCTGGGCCACGCCGGGACCCTCGACCCGATGGCCACCGGGGTGCTGCCGGTCTTCTTCGGGCGGGCCACGGTGCTGGTCGACCACCTGCTCCGGGCCGGCAAGGCCTACGAGGCCGCGATCAGGCTCGGCGCCGCCTCCGACACCGACGACGCGATGGGTACCCTGACCCCGGTGCCGGTGCCGCCCGGGGTGGACGCGGCGGCGGTCGAGGCCGCCCTGCCGGCCTTCGTCGGCCGCATCCGCCAGCGTCCTCCCGCATACTCGGCGGTCAAGGTGGACGGACGAAGGAGCTACGCGCTGGCGCGCCGGAGCGATACGGAGACCCCGGTGCTGGCGGAGCGCGAGGTCGAGGTGCACGCGATCCGGCTGCTCGATTTCGAGCCATCGGGCCTGGTCCGCGTCGCCGTCGAGTGCGGCTCGGGCTTCTACGTCCGCGCCCTGGCCCGCGACCTGGCGGCCGCTCTGGGCACCGCCGGCCACCTGGAGGCGCTGCGGCGGACCCGCGTCGGCGGCTTCGACGCCGCGGCCGCCGTCACCCTGGCGGCCGCCGAGGCGCTCGGGCCCGGGCTGGCCGAGACCCTGCTGCCGCCGGCGGCCGTCCTGGCGGGCGTGTCCCGGGTCGAGGTCGGCCCGTCGGGCACCGTGCCGCTGCACCACGGCGGCGACGTCCCCGCCCCCGGCGCTCCCGACGGCGAAGCCTGGGCCGCCGACGAGGTCGGTCGGGTGCTGGCGCTGGGCCGGGTCAGCGCCGGCCGCTTCCAGCCGCGCCGGCTGGTGGAGCTGGCATGAACCTGCACTTCGGGCTGCCCAGCCGGAAGCTCAAGCCGGTCTGCCTGACCATCGGCAGCTTCGACGGCGTCCACCGCGGCCACGCCCGGGTGATCCAGGCGCTGCGCCGCCAGGCGGGCGGGCTCGGGGTGGAGACCGCGGTGCTGACCTTCGATCCCCACCCGCGCTGCGTGCTGGCGCCGGACAGCTGCCCGCCGACCCTGACCACGGTCGACGAGAAGGCCGCGATCATGGCCGAGATGGGCGTCGACCACCTGATCGTGCTGCCCTTCACCCGCCGCACCTCGCGGCAGGAGCCCGCCGAGTTCATGGCCGCCCTGGCCCGCAAGGTGCCGCTGGCCGGCATGACCATCGGCTACGACTTCACCTTCGGGCACCAGCGCCGCGGCAACCGCCAGTTTCTCGAAGCCTGGGGCGCCGAGCACGCCTTCGCGGTCCAGGCGGTCCAGGCGCTGTCCCGCGGGGGGGCGATCGTCAGCAGCTCGGTGATCCGGGCCCTGCTGCTGGAGGGCAAGGTGGCCCCCGCCGCCCGGCTCCTGGGCCGGCACTACTCGATCAGCTCCTTCGTGGAGCACGGCGCGGGGGTCGGCAGCCGGATCGGCTACCCCACCGCCAACCTGGCCATCACCCCCAACAAGCTGGTGCCGGAGCGCGGGGTCTACGCGGTCTGGGTCGACCTCGAGGGCGGCGTCCACCCCGGCGCGATGAACGTCGGCTACCGGCCCACCTTCGGCGGCAGCCGGCTGACGGTGGAGGCCTTCATCTTCGACTTCCACCGCGACGTGTACCACGAGGAGGTCAGGGTCAGGTTCGTCCAGCGGATCCGCGACGAGAAGCGCTTCTCCGGTCCGCAGGCACTGGTCAGGCAGATCGGCCACGACGTGGCCCGGGCGCGCCGGATCCTGGAGCACGCCGAGGCCGGCCGCCACGAGGGCGCCGGGCCGGGTGCCCCCGGCGATCCCCGGCCCCCGGTGGCCACTCCCGCCCGCGGCGCCCGGGCGCGGGTGGGCGCCTCACCGGTGGCGGGTTAACATGGCGCGAAGCTGATGCCAACCGTATTCGTGGTCAACCCGGTCTCCGGCGGCGGCCGCACCGGCAGGCGCTGGGCCGAGGTCTCGCGGCGGCTGGCGGCGGCCGGCGTCGAGCACCGCTCGCAGATCACCGAGCGCCCGGGCCACGCCATCGAGCTGGCCGCCGCCGCGCTGGCGGCGGGCGCCGACACGGTGGTCGCGGTCGGCGGCGACGGCACCCTCAACGAGGTGGCCAACGGCTTCTTCGCCGGCGACGGCCCTCCACCGGGCTCCGCCATGGGCCTGCTCCCACTTGGCACCGGGGGCGACTTCCGCAGGACGCTGGGCATCCCCGACGACCTCGACGCGGCCGCCGCCATGCTGCGGGCGCGCCGGCTGCGCCCGATCGACGCCGGCCGGATCGAGATGGCCGGGCTCGACGGGAAACCCTGCGTCCGCCACTTCCTCAACATCGCCGACGCCGGGATCGGCGGCGAGGTGGTGGAGCGGGTCAACCGCACCAGCAAGGCGCTGGGCGGCCGGATCAGCTTCCAGTACGCGGCGATGGCCACGCTGCTGACGTACGAGCCCCGCGTGGTCACCGTGGAGAGCGCCGAGGGCCGCTACGCCGGCCCGGCGCAGAACGTGGTGGTGGCCAACTGCCGCTACTTCGGCGGCGGCATGTGGGTGGCGCCCGAGGCGGAGCCCGACGACGGCCGCTTCGACATCGTGCTGATGGGCGACATCAAGCGCCTCAAAGCCCTGACCTCGATCGGCGACCTCTACAAGGGCAAGCACCTCGGCAACCCCGAGGTCCGCGCCTGGCGCACCGCCGAGATCACGGTCACGTCGGAGCAGCGCGTCCTGGTCGACGTCGACGGCGAGATGTGCGGCACCCTGCCGGCCACCTTCCGGGTGCTGCCCCGGGCGCTGGGCTTCGTGGTCCCGTGATCGGTGACTTCCGGTAAACGTCTCGGTATACTCTCCGGGACTCAAAGAGAGAAACGTAGAAAACATGTCGCTAGCCACCGAGAAGTCCCAGGTCATCGAGACCCACCGGACCCACGAGACCGATACCGGCTCGCCAGAGGTTCAGGTCGCCTTGATGTCCGACCGTGTCCGGTACCTCACCGAGCACCTGAAGGGGCACCCCAAGGACCATCACACCCGGCTTGGGCTGCTGAAACTGGTGGGCCGCCGTCGGCGCCTGCTGGACTACCTCGCGCGCCGAGACATCGCTCGCTACCGCTCCCTCGTTGAGAAGCTGGGCCTGCGCCGGTAAACGTTTGCGCCTCGCCGAAAGCGAGACGCGCACGCTGATCCGCCCTTCGGGCGGCGCCACCGGCCGATCCAGCCCAACAACCAAATAGGGAACCCTGAGCCCCCGACCTCGTCGGCGGCCGGAGATTGGCGAGAGCCCAGCAACGCGATTGCTGGTCTGTCCCCAGTTCCCGGCTGGAGCCCGAAGGTCGCGGGGGCGGGTCCAAAGGAGCCCATGTCTTCCACCCCCAACCCCCAGACCATCGAGCACCGTGGCGCCGGCGACCGCGCCTTCACCATCGAGACCGGCCGGGTCGCCGAGCAGGCCAGCGGCGCGGTCTTCGTCCGCGGCGGCGACACCATGCTCCTGGTCACCGCGACCATGAGCCGTGAGCCCCGCCCGGGCATCGACTTCCTGCCCCTGACCTGCGACTACGAGGAGAAGCAGTACGCCGCCGGCAAGATCCCCGGCAGCTTCTTCCGCCGTGAGGGCCGTCCCGGCGAGTCGGGCATCCTGGCCTCCCGCCTGATCGACCGCCCGGTTCGCCCGCTCTTCGACAAGGACCTCCGCCTCGACGTCCAGGTCGTCGCCACCGTGCTCAGCGTCGACGGCGACTACGACCCCTCGATCATGGCCATCAACGGGGCCTCGGCGGCGCTGTCGATCTCCGACGTCCCCTGGGCCGGCCCCATCGGCGCCGTCCGCGTCGGCCTCTTCGACGGCCAGATCGAGGTCAACCCCTCGATGAGCCGGATGCCGGAGTCCAAGCTGGACCTGATCGTGGCCGGCAGCGAGAGCGCCATCCTGATGGTCGAGGCCGGCGCCAAGGAGGTGGACGAGGAGACCTTGGTCCGCGCCCTGGAGGCCGCCCACGCCGAGATCAAGCGCGTCTGCGCCACCATCACCGAGCTGGCCAAGCACGTCGGCAAGCCCAAGCGGGTGGTCGAGAAGCCGGCGGTCGACGAGGCGCTCAAGGCGGATGTCGAGGCCCTGGCGGCCACCAAGATCGCCGAGGCCCTCGGCTCCCCCGACAAGATGGCCCGCGAGACCGCGCTGGACGAGCTCCGCGGGTCGGTGCTGGCCGAGCTGGCCGGCAAGTACGCCGACCGCGAGCTGGAGGTCGCGGCGATCTTCGACAAGACTGTCAAGCGGGTCGTCCGCGACGCCATCATCGACCGCAACCTGCGCCCCGACGGCCGCCAGACGGACGAGATCCGGCCGATCTGGTGCCAGGTCGGGGTGCTGCCCCGGACCCACGGCTCGGCCATCTTCACCCGGGGCCAGACCCAGGCGCTGTCGGTGGTCACCCTGGGCTCCGAGGGCGACGCCCAGCGGCTCGACACCATCAACGGCGACACCAGCAAGCGCTACATGCACCACTACAACTTTCCCGCCTACTCTGTCGGCGAGGCGCGCCCGATGCGCAGCCCCGGCCGCCGCGAGATCGGCCACGGGGCGCTGGCCGAGCGTTCCCTGTTCCAGGTCCTGCCGCCCAAGGAGGACTACCCCTACGTGATCCGGGTGGTCACCGAGATCCTCAGCTCCAACGGCTCGACCTCGATGGCCTCGGTCTGCGGCTCGACCCTCGCCCTGATGGACGCCGGGGTGCCGCTGAAGGCGCCGGTGGCGGGCATCGCGATGGGCCTGATCACCCGCAACGGCGACGCCAGCGAGGGCGCCGACTACGCCATCCTCTCCGACATCCAGGGGATGGAGGACGCGCTCGGCGACATGGACTTCAAGGTCGCCGGCACCGAGAAGGGCGTCACCGGCCTGCAGATGGACATCAAGGTCTCCGGGCTCTCGATGGAGGTCATGCGCAAGGCCCTGGCCCAGGCCCGTGAGGGCCGCCTCCACATCCTCGGCAAGATGCTCGAGGTGCTGCCCGCTCCGCGCCAGGAGATGAGCCCCCACGCGCCGCGCATCACCACCATCAAGATC
Organism: Candidatus Dormiibacterota bacterium; assembly: GCA_035938695.1. Lineage (GTDB taxonomy): Bacteria > Chloroflexota > Dormibacteria > DASZGP01 > DASZGP01 > DASZGP01. The sequence goes on from DASZGP010000169.1 coordinate 8,048, forward strand.
AACCCCGACAACATCCGCACCATCATCGGCCCCGGCGGCAAGATGATCCGCCAGATCACCGAGGAGTGCGGCGTCTCGATCGACGTCGAGGACGACGGCACCATCGCCATCGCCTCCTCCGACGCGGCGGCCACCGAGAAGGCCATCGCCTGGATCAAGGGGCTGACCGACGACGTCGAGGTCGGCCGGGTCTACAAGGGCAAGGTGGTGCGCCTGATGCCCTTCGGCGCCTTCGTCGAGGTGCTGCCCAAGAAGGACGGCCTGGTCCACGTCAGCAAGCTCGCCGACTGGCGGGTGCAGAACGTGGAGGACTTCGTCCAGGTCGGCGACGAGATCCTGGTCAAGGTCGACGAGATCGACAAGCAGGGCAGGGTCAACCTCTCCCGCAAGTCGGCGCTCGAGGACGCGGCCAAGTGGGGCCTGTCGCTGGACGACGAGCACTTCGCCAACCCGCCGGTCCGGCCCGAGCCGGGCCAGGAGCCGGTGTTCGCCGGCGGCGGTGGTGGGCGGGACCATGACGACGAGCCCCGCGGTGGGGGCTACGGCGGTGGCGCCGAGGGCGGCGGGACCGTCGGCGGGGCTCCGCGCGAGGAGCGGCCGCGCTTCCGCGGCAGCCGGCCCCCGCGCTGACCCCGGTCTGACTTCAGAGGGCCGCTCCCGGGAGGGGGCGGCCCTCTTGTTTTGGGGCCGATAGAATCCCGCATGGCTGAGTTGATTGGCGTGGTGGTCTCCGGCGCCGCCGGCAAGATGGGCCGGACGGTGGTCGCCGCGGTGCGGGGCGCCGCCGACATGGACCTGGTGGCGGAGATCGACGAGGGCGACGACCTGGGCGCGGCGCTGGCCCGTCCCCAGGCGTCGGTGCTGGTGGACTTCAGCACCCCGGCGGCCGGGCTGGCCAACGCCGAGGCGGCGGTGGCGGCGGGGATCTCGCCGGTGATCGGCACCACCGGGCTGCCGGCGGACGGCGTGGCCCGGATCGAGACCTCCTGCGCCGACCAGCGGATCGGCGGTGGGGTGATCCCCAACTTCGCCCTCGGCGCGGTCCTGATG
>DASZGP010000170.1:0-2894 GCA_035938695.1 Candidatus Dormiibacterota bacterium
CCGGCCCGGAGCTGGTGGTCGGCGGGACCATGGGGGCGGCCGGGTTGGGCGCGAGCGCACCACCCGCACCCGCGGACATGGCCAGCCCGTCGAGCGCCTCAGCGAGGTTCCCCACCAGCCCGGCCAGGGCGTCGTCGGGTACCGCCAGGATGGTCACGTCGGCCTGCCCCAGCACCTCCAGCGGATCGGCAACCTCGCCTCCGACCTCGGCCGCCAGCCGGCGCGCCGGCTCGCCACGACGCGCGAACAGCAGGTCGTGCCCGGCGCCGGCGGAGCGCAAGCCACGGGCCAGCGCCGTCGCCGCCCGGCCGCTGCCGACGAACCCGACCCGCAGGGGCGCGACGGCGAACGCGGTGGCGGAACGGCCCGGCGCGCTTCCCAGCGGGGCGGGGCCGGTCATGGCCGGGGCCGGCTCAGCCAGCCGTGCCATGGGTTTCCGTCTCGGTCTTGCGATCCAAGCGGGGTCATCTCCTATGAACGCTCAGCCGCACTTGGGTGAGTCAGACGCCCTCCCGGGTCGTCCGCTCGTGCGGTTCAACTGAGGCGCATTATATGGCCCTCAACCGGGGCGGCCAACACCCCATTCCCGCGCCTGTGACATCGCGGGCGCCGAGCTGGCGCTCAGCCGCAGGGGATCGCCCAGCTGTTGACCTGGTACAGGATCGCGTAGGCCTCGGCGACCAGGCAGGTCACCTGGACGGTCGCGGGCAGGCCGCCGGCGGCGGCGCCCAGGTCAGCGCTGCCCAGCTCCCGCACGGTCTCGCGGGCAATCGACAGCCGGCGCGTTGGGACACCCATCTCGATCTCCTTCCTCCGGGGCGGAATCCCCGGCGGTCCGCACTCTGGGCCAGCGTCGGGGCGGGTGTCAAGCCGCCGATACCGGCCGCTAGGAGGGGTTGGGCTTGGGACGGAGGGTCGGCGTGGTCCGGCCGTCCTCGCGGGCCTTGCGCTTGGCCGCGGCGGAGGCGCCCTTCTCCTGCTCCTTGAGCGGCTCGATCGCTGCCAGGCCGGCCGCGCTGGGTGGCTCGCCCTTGAGGATGCGGTCGATGTCGTCGCCGTCGATGGTCTCGACCTCCTTGAGGTACTCGGCCAGCTTGACCATCTCCTCGCGCTGCCCGAAGGCCAGGGGCCCCAGCTTCTCGCTCATGCCCAGCTCGGTGACCATCTTGCGGGCCATGTCGGTGACCCGGCGGATGTCGTCGCCGGCGCCCGAGGTGACGTCACCGAACATGATCTCCTCGGCCACCCGGCCGCCGAGGTAGATCGCGATCCGCTCCTCGAGCTGCTGCTTGGAGATCAGGTACTTGTCCTCCTCGGGCAGCTGCAGGGTGTAGCCCAGGGCCTGGCCACGGGAAATGATCGAGACCTTGTGGACCGGGTCGGCGGTGGGCAGGTTGCGGGCCACCAGGGCATGCCCGATCTCGTGGTAGGCGACGATGTTCTTCTCGGCCGCGGTGATGATCCGGGACTTGCGCTCGGGGCCGGCCATGACCCGGGCGATCGACTCCTCCAGCTCGCCCATCCCGATCGACTTCTTGTCGTTGCGGGCGGCCAGGATGGCGGCCTCGTTGATCAGGTTGGAGAGGTCGGCGCCGGAGAAGCCGGGGGTCTGCTTGGCCAGCACCTCGAGGCTGACGCCGGAGTCCAGCGGCTTGTTCTTGGCGTGGACCTGGAGGATGGCCACGCGGCCCTTGATGTCGGGGCGGTCGAGGGTCACGTGGCGGTCGAAGCGGCCGGGGCGGAGCAGGGCCGGGTCGAGGACGTCGGGGCGGTTGGTGGCGGCGATGACGATGACGTGGGTGTTGGTCTCGAAGCCGTCCATCTCGACCAGCAGCTGGTTGAGGGTCTGCTCCCGCTCGTCGTGGCCGCCGCCGAGGCCGGCGCCGCGCTGGCGGCCGACGGCGTCGATCTCGTCCACGAAGACGATGCAGGGGGAGTTCTTCTTGGCCTGGTCGAAGAGGTCGCGGACCCGGCTGGCGCCGACGCCGACGAACATTTCCACGAACTCCGAGCCGGAGATCGAGAAGAAGGGCACCCCGGCCTCACCGGCGACGGCCTTGGAGAGCAGCGTCTTGCCGGTGCCGGGCGGGCCGATCAGGAGCACCCCCTTGGGGATGCGCGCGCCGAGCGCGGTGAACTTGTCGGGGAACTTCAGGAAATCCACCACCTCGGTCAGCTCCTGCTTGGCCTCCTCCACCCCGGCGACGTCCTGGAAGGTGACCAGCGGCTTGTCGCCGGCCAGCATCCGGGCCCGGCTGCGGCCGAAGCTCATGGCCTGGTTGTTGCCCGACTGGGTCTGCCGGAGCATGTAGTACATGAACCCGACGATGACCACCAGGAAGAGCAGGTTGGGCAGCACGTTGAGCAGGAAGCTGGAGCTGGAGGCCGCCTTGTTGGTCAGGTTGAGCTTGCGGATCTCGTCGCTGGAGAACTTGTAGATGTCGGTGTTGTAGTTGGTCTTGTACTGGTGCCCGGCGACCCCACCATCAGCACCCCCTTGGGGATGCGCGCGCCCAGCGCCACGAACTTCTCCGGGTACTTCAGGAACTCCACCACCTCGGTCAGCTCCTGCTTGGCCTCCTCCACCCCGGCCACGTCCGCGAAGGTGACCTGCGGCTTGTCGCCCGCGATCAGCCGGGCCCGGCTGCGGCCGAAGGACATGGCCCGGTTGTTGCCGCTCTGGGTCTGCCGGAGGATGTAGTACATGAACCCGCCGATCAGGAGCAGCAGGATCAGGTTGGGGAGCAGGGCGGCCAGCAAGCCGGCCCCGCCGGCCGATTGGAAGGAGAAGGCGACGTTGTCCTTGTAGAGCTGCTGCTGCAGGAAGTCGGTGCCGGTATCCGGCAGCTGGACGTCGTGCCGGCTTCCATTCTTGTCGGTAGCGGTCGCGCTGG
>DASZGP010000171.1:0-16928 GCA_035938695.1 Candidatus Dormiibacterota bacterium
TCAGCGCCACCCGCCCGCTGGTGCTCAACGGCACCACCGTCGAGGATCTCCAGATGACCTTCGCCGGCGGCTCGGTGGTGGACGTCTCCGCCCGCGCCGGCGCCGAGGTTGTCCGCGGCGAGTTGGAGAGCGACCCCTGCGCCAAGCGCCTCGGCGAGGTGGCCCTGGTCGATCGACTCTCCCGGATCGGCCAGACCGGCCTGACCTTCTACGAGACCCTGCTGGACGAGAACGCCACCTGCCACATCGCCTACGGAACCGGCTTCCCCGACCTCATGGAGGAGGCCGCCGACATGACCGAGGAGGAGCGGCTGGCCAACGGCCTCAACGTCTCCAAGGTCCACACCGACTTCATGATCGGCGGCCCCCAGGTGCAGGTCACCGGCATCCTCCCCGACGGCGGCGAGGTCCCCATCATCCGCGACGACGCCTGGGTGCTCTAGCCGGCGGCCGCCTTCCGCGACCCCGGCTGGGCGCCTGTCCCGAGGGCGGCCTTCCGCGGCCGGCCGGGCTGGCGGTTCCAGGTCTCGACGAACCTCCCGACATGCTGGCGCAGCCAGACCGGTCCCGCCGCGAGCTGCGCCACCGGCCTGGGGAAGGCATTGCTGTCGCCCAGCTGGGACACGCGCTGGCGGCTGACCCCCAGCAGCGTGGCGAGCTCCGCCACCCCGACCAGGTCGGGGGCGTTGGACCGGCTGAGCCGCTGCTCCAGATCGTCCACCGTCTCCACCACGAGGCCGACCGCGTCGGCCTCCGCCGGGGTGTGCGCGGCCACCAGGCCCACGGCGGTGGTGGCCGCGGCCAGCGCGGTCCTGCCGCGAACGCTGACGCGGACGCTGGCCCGGCCGTCACCCGCGGAGATGCTGGGGGCGTGACCGGCGAGGGCGTCGAGAATATCGTCGACGGCCTCCTTGGACGGGTCCCAGCCCGCCAGCTCGACCTCCACCGAATAGTCGGCAAGACCTCCCATCAGCGCGAGCCGCGGCGCGGCGGGTAGACCAGCCCGGCCCGGCGGAGCTGGGCCAGGAGATTGAGGATCGCGCGGCGGTCTCCGGGGGTGCCGGAGCCGTAGATCGGCTTGACGCTCGGGTCGGGGGCGTAGAACACGGAATGACCTCTCGTGGTGCGGCTGACTTGGAAGCCCTGGTCGCGCGCCGCCTGTTCGATGCTCCTTCGGTCCATGATACCCCTCAAAGCTAGATGTGATCAACGAATGTCCTCTCTCCGCGCCCAGTTGCGCTGCCGTGTAGTTATGTTATCACAATATTACAAAAACTGGAGCAAGCGGCGCGCCCCCGCAGGCTGGCGTAAGCTGCGTGTTCCATGGAGGTCTACCGCACTCCCGCCGAGCGCTTCGCGGGCCTGCCCGGCTACGACTTCACGCCCCGCTACCGCGAGCACGACGGGGCCCGGATGCACCACCTCGACGAGGGCTCGGGCAGCCCGGTGCTGCTGCTCCACGGCGAGCCCACCTGGAGCTTCCTCTACCGCAAGATGATCCCCCCGCTGGTCGCCGCCGGGCACCGGGTGGTGGCGCCGGACTACCTCGGCTTCGGGCGCTCCGACAAGCCGATCGGGCTCGACTGGTACACCTACGAGAACCACGTGGCCTCGATCCGCGCCCTGGTCGAGGCGCTCGACCTCCGCGACGCCACCGTGGTGGTGCAGGACTGGGGCGGCCCCATCGGCCTCCGTGTGGCCACCGAGATGGACGACCGCTTCGCGCGCCTGGTCATCCTCAACACCGGCATCTTCTCCGGCCACAACCGGATGCCGGAGGCCTGGTGGGCCTTCCACGACTTCGTCGAGCGGGTAATGCCCGACGTGCCGGTGGGGATGCTGGTCGAGCGCGCCTGCTTCACCCCGCCGGCCCCGGAGGTGATGGCCGGCTACGAGGCGCCCTTCCCGGTGCCGGAGGCCAAGTGGGGGGTCTCGGCCTTCCCCCTGCTGGTGCCGACGACCCCCGACGGGCCCGGCGCCGAGAGCATGGCCGCCGCCTCGGAGCGCCTCAACGCCTGGACCAAGCCGGCCCTGGTCTGCTTCAGCGACGCCGACTTCATCTTCCCGACCAGGGTCGGCGAGCGCTTCGCCGAGCGCATCCCCGGCGCCGGCGAGCTGGTCGTGATCCACGAGGCCGGCCACTTCCTGCAGGAGGACAAGGGCGAGGAGATCGCCGGCCACATCGCCGCCTTCCTGGCCGGGTCGCCGGCGGGCTGACCGCCCCCCCGGACCCCTCCCGATCGTGGGCGTCCTTACAATCTCCCGGATGCCTCGGGTCCGACTGACCGAAACCGTCTTCCGCGACGCCAACCAGTCCCTGATCCAGTCCCGGATGCGGACCGAGGACATGGTGGCGGTCGCCCCCGACCTCGACCGCGTCGGCTACCACTCGCTCGAGGTGTGGGGCGGCGCGACCTTCGAGGCCAGCCTGCGCCATCTCAACGAAGACCCCTGGGACCGCCTCCGCCAGCTCAAGAAGGTAGTCAAGGACACGCCTCTGCAGATGCTGCTGCGGGGCCAGAACCTGGTCGGCTACAAGAGCTATCCCGACGACGTGGTGCGGCTCTTCGTGGAGCGCGCGGCGCTGGCCGGGGTCGACATCTTCCGGATCTACGACGGCCTCAACGACCTGCGCAACATGGTGGTCCCGATCAAGGCCGCCAAGGTCGCCGGCCGGCACGTCCAGGGGGCGATCTGCTACACCCTCAGCCCGGTCCACACCGTCAGGGCGTTCGCGGCCATGGCCCGGGAGCTGGCCGACCTCGGCTGCGACTCGATCTGCGTCAAGGACATGGCCGGCCTGATCTCCCCGACCGAGGCCGGCAGGGTGGTGGGCGCGGTCCGCAAGGCCGTCGACCTGCCGGTGGCCTTCCACAGCCACTGCACCTCGGGGATGGCGCCGCAGGCCTGCACCGCGGCCATCGAGGCCGGCGCCGAGATCGTCGACACCGCCATCTCGCCCTTCGCCTGGGGCGCCTCGCAGCCACCGACCGAGTCGATCGTCGCGGCCCTCGCCGGGACTCGCCGCGACACCGGCCTCGACCTGGCCCTACTGAGCCAGGTCAAGGTGCATTTCGAGACCCTGGCGGAGAAGTACGCCGACCGCTTCGAGCCCCACTCCCAGCGCACCGACACCGACGTCTCGACCTACCAGGTGCCGGCCTGGATGCTGACCCGCCTGCGTGGCGAGCTTGCGGCCAAGAACGCCGGCAAGCTCTACGGCGAGGTGCTGGCGGAGATCCCCCGGGTCCGCGCCGAGATGGGCTACCCGCCCCTGGTCACCCCGGCCAGCCAGGTGGTGGGCGCGCAGGCGATGGCCAACGTGCTCGCCGGGGAGCGCTACGCCGACGTGCTCCCCGAGACCCGCGACTACTTCCTGGGCCTCTTCGGCCAGCCGCCGGGGCCGCTGGACGCCCACGTGCGCGAGCTGGCCCTGGGGTCGGAGGAGCCGATCACGGTGCGCCCCGCCGACCTCCTCGACCCCGCCCTCGACCGCGGCCGCAAGGACCTGCGCAAGGCCGGCGTGAAGACCGAGTCGCCCGACGACCTGCTGACCTTCGTGCTGTTCCCGGTCGCCGGCCTGCGCTTCCTGCGCGGCGAGGGCGGCGACGAGCGGCCCGACAAGCGCCGGGCCAAGGAGCGTGAGGCGTCCGCGACCCCCGCGTCCGCGGGCGGCGCGGCCCACGCCGGCGAGTACCTGGTCGAGGTCGACGGCGAGGCCTTCACGGTGCGGGTCACCCCGACCGGGGCGACCGCCATCGGATCCGTCCCCGCGGCCGGCGGCGGGGCCCCCTCCGGTGCCGCCCCGGCGGGTTCGGGCGCCGCCCCGGCGGCCGCCGCCGGCCACGCCGGCGCGGTCAGCGCGCCGATGCAGGGCCTGCTGCTGAAGGTCGCCGTCGCCACCGGCGACACCGTCAAGCTGGGCCAGACCCTGGCGGTGCTGGAGGCCATGAAGATGCAGAACGACCTCACCGCCACCCGGGCCGGCACGGTCAAGGACGTCTACGCCAAGGAGGGCGACGTGGTCACCCCGGGCCAGGTGCTGATGGTGATCGAGTGAGGCCCGGCCCGGGATCGGGGACCTGCGCTCCCCTGTATTGCGCCCTGGTCCAGCCGCCACCGTCACGGCATCAGCCCCGGCGCTGCCGTGATCACGTCAGCGACGCACCGGTGGCCGCCGCCCGCCGGACGCGCGGGTTGGTGCCGAACACCCGCCGCCCAGTCGCCTGACGATGGCCCGCAAGCCCGTCGCGGCCCCCGGCCGGCGCCCCATCCGCAAGGTCTTGGTCGCCAACCGCGGCGAGATCGCGGTGCGCGTCATGCGGGCCTGCCGCGAGATGGGCATCGCCACCGTCGCCGTCCACTCCGAGGCCGACGCCGGCGCGCTCTTCGTGAAGTACGCCGACGAGGCGGTGGCCATCGGGCCGCCGTCGCCGTCGATGAGCTACCTGGTCAAGGAGCGGATCGTCGAGGCCGCCCAGCAGACCGGCGCCGACGCCATCCATCCCGGCTACGGCTTCCTCTCCGAGAAGGCCGACTTCGTGCGGATGTGCGACGCCGCCGGGATCACCTTCATCGGCCCACCCGCCGCCGCCATGGACCGGATGGGCGACAAGGTGCGCGCGCGGGAGACCGTCAGCGCGGCCGGCGTCCCGATCGTCCCCGGCACGCCGCCGATCACCGATCCCGAGGAGGGCAGGGCGTTCGCGGCCAAGGTCGGCTTCCCGGTGCTGGTCAAGGCCGCCGCCGGCGGGGGCGGCATCGGCATGAAGGTGGTGGAGCGCGAGGCGGACCTGCTGCCGGCGATCGAGTCCTGCCAGTCGACGGCGCGGTCGGCCTTCGGCGACCCCACGATCTTCATCGAGAAGTACGTCGCCGAGCCGCGCCACGTCGAGATCCAGGTGATCGCGGACGCCCACGGCAACGTGGTCCACCTGGGCGAGCGCGAGTGCAGCATCCAGCGGCGGCACCAGAAGCTGATCGAGGAGTCGCCCTCGCCGGCGGTCACCCCGGAGATCCGCGAGCGCATGGGCCGCGCGGCGGTCGAGGCGGCGCGGGCCTGCGGCTACGTCAACGCCGGGACCATCGAGTTCATCTTCTCGCGGGGCGACTTCTACTTCCTGGAGATGAACACCCGGCTGCAGGTCGAGCACCCGGTCACCGAGCTGGTCACCGGCATCGACCTGGTCCGCACCCAGCTGCGCGTCGCGATGGGGGAGGCGCTGCCGTTCACCCAGGCGGACGTCAGGCAGAACGGCTGGGCCATGGAGTTCAGGGTCAACGCCGAGGACCCGGCGCGCGACTTCATGCCCGCGCCGGGACGCATCGGCCGCTATCACGAGCCCGGCGGCATCGGGGTGCGGGTCGACTCCGGGGTCTACGCCGGCTACACCATCCCGCCGTACTACGACTCGATGATCGCCAAGCTGATCGTCTGGGCCGGCACCCGCGACGAGGCCGTCGACCGCGGCCGGCGGGCGCTCCGGGAGTACGTCGTCGGCGGGGTGCGGACCAACATGCCGCTGCACCTGGCGATCACCGAGGCCGCCGATTTCCGCGCCGGGCGGCTTTCGACGCACTTCATCCCTGACCACCCGGAGGTCATGGCGCGGGCGGCCGAGATCGCCGCCGAGGGGCCGGCGCTGGACCTGGGCGCCGGGGACGCCGTGCGGGTGGCGGCCATCGCGGCGGCGGTGCAGCACCACGCCGCGGTCGCGGGTTAGACCACCCGTGTCGGGCGCGGCCGGCGGTCCGGCGGGGGCGGGATGTACACCGGTTTCCTGACCTTCGGCACCGCGTTCCTGGGCTCGGCGGTGGAGTCGGTCGAGGCCCTGACCATCGTCCTCGCCGTCGGCCTGACCCGCGGCTGGCGCTACCCGCTGTACGGCGCCGCCGCCGCCCTGGCCACGCTGGTGGTGCTGGTCGCGGCCTTCGGGCAGCTGATCACCAGCCGGGTTCCCGAGAGCACCCTGAAGCTGGTCATCGGCACCCTGATCCTGCTCTTCGGCCTGCGCTGGCTGCACAAGGCGGTGCTCCGCTCGGCCGGGGTGATCGAGCTGCACGACGAGGCGGCGGAGTTCGAGGAGACCGTCCACGAGCTGGAGGCGGCCCCGGCGCGGAGCGACTGGCTGGGCTTCACCATTGCCTTCAAGGGCGTCTTCCTGGAGGGAGTGGAGGTGGCCTTCATCGTCTTCGCGGTCGGCGCCAACAGCCGCAACCTGCCGGTCGCCGCGCTGGGCGGGGTGGCGGCGATGGCCGTCGTGGCCGTGGCCGGGACGGTGGTGCGGCACCCGCTGGCGATGGTCCCGGAGAACACCCTGAAGTACGCCGTTGGGGTGATCCTCTCCAGCCTCGGCACCTTCTGGGCGGGGGAGGGGATGGGCGTCGTCTGGCCGCTGGACTTCGTCTCGATCGCGGCCCTGGCGGCGCTCTACTACCTGGCCTCGCGGACCGCGCTTACGCTGATCGCGCGGCTGCCTCGCGTCGCGCCGGAGCCTGGCTGATGCGTCTGCTGCGCGCGACGGTGGCCGAGGTCGTCGGCCTCTTCGTCGCCGACTGGACCCAGACCATCGGCATCCTCGCCATCCTGGCGCTCGGCTGGCTGCTCTCGCGCGCCCTTCCCGCCGCGCCGATCGGGTTCGCCCTGGCGGCGCTGCTGGCCGCGCACCTGCTGTATACGACGGTCTCCGAGAGCCGGAGGCGACTGCGCTGACCACCGTCCCGTGGCGGCCGCTGCCGCGCGTGAGCCAGCGCCCCGACAGCGTCGACGACGCACCGGCGGTTCGCGGGTGGCGGTGCTGAGCGGCGATCCGAGGCGCCCCGTGCTGAGAGGCGACGCGGTGACCCTGCGTCCCGCCACGGTCGAGGACGCGGCGGCGATCCAGGCCATCCTGCGCGCTCCCGAGGTGCTGCGCTGGTGGGGCGACACCGACCTCGACGAGCTGGTCGAGGAGATCAGCGGCGAGGACGTGGTGACCTACGTCGTCGAGGCCGGCGGGGAGACGGCAGGGATGATCCAGTACCACGAGGAGAACGAGCCGATGTACCGCTCGGCGGGGATGGACATCGCGCTCGCGCCGGCGTACCACGGTCGCGGCCTCGGCCCCGACGCGCTGCGGACGATGGCGGCATTCCTTCTCGACGTCCGCGGCCACCACCGCCTGACCATCGACCCCGCGGCCGCCAACGCCCGGGCCATCGCGGTCTACCGCAAGCTCGGCTTCCAGCCCGTGGGCGTGATGCGGCGGTACGAGCGCGGCGCCGACGGCACCTGGCACGACGGCCTGCTGATGGACATGCTCCGCGAGGACTTCACGCCCCAGCCGCCACCGGTTTAGGAGGGCCCGGTCAGGCCGCCTCGGTCCCGCTCTCCTGGAGGTGGTAGGGGACGTTGATCACCACCGTCCCGGGCCGGAACAGCAGCGCCGCCTTGAGCCGCAGCGCGGTCTGGTTGTGCAGGAACTGGTGCCACCAGCGGCTGTAGACCATCTCGGGCAGCACCACCATCACCGTGGCGCGCTCGTTCTGGGCCTCCAGGGCGTCGAGGTACTCCAGGAAGGGCCGCACCAGCGAGCGGTAGGGGGATTCGATCACCTCCAGTGGCACCAGCCCGCCCCACGCCTGCCACTTGGCGCGGATGTCGGCGATGCGCTCGGGGCTGTCGGAGATGAAGACCGCGATGACCTGGTCGGAGAGCTTGCGCGCCAGGGCCAGGGCCTGCAGGTGGGGCTCCGAAAGATCGCTGACCGGCACCACCGCGATCGGCTCGACCTCCCCGGGGGTCAGCGGCGTCTCGGCCCGGACCCGGCGCTTGGCCCCGGTGTAGTGCCGGTGCACCGCCAGGAAGAGGAAGACCATGATCGGGATCAGCACCACCACCACCCAGGCGCCGTAGATGAGCTTGGTGCTGGCCGCGATGACCAGGACGACCGTCGTCAGCACCGCCCCGGTGGCGTTCATGGCCATCGACCAGCGCCAGCCGCGGGCCTCGTCGCCGGCCGCCGCCAGCCGGCGCCAGTGCACCACCATCCCGGCCTGCGACAGCGTGAAGGCCAGGAACACGCCGATGGTGTAGAGCGGGATCAGCGCGTCGGTGCTGCCCTGGAAGTACCAGAACAGCAGCCCCGACAGCACCCCCAGGGCGATGATCCCGTTGGAGAACGCCAGCCGCTCGCCGAGGTTGACGAACTGGTTGGGGGCGTACTTGTCGCGGGCCAGCAGGTAGAGCAGGCGGGGGAAGTCGGCGAACGAGGTGTTGGCCGCCAGGGCCAGGATCACCGCCGTGGTGCCCTGGATGAAGTAGTACATCGGCCCCGCCCCGAAGACCACGTGGCTGAGCTTGGAGAGCACCGTCTGGGCCGCCGGCAGCTTGTCGGCGCAGTGGGCCTGGCCCAGCAGCCCGGGCAGGCCCGGGCCGCAGGTGAAGTCGGGCCAGATCTGGAAGGTGTGGGCCAGGATGGTGATCCCGGCGAAGGTCGCGCCCAGGATGCCGACCATCAGCATCAGCGTGGCCCGCGCGTTCTTCCACTCCGGCGGCTTGAAGATCGGCACCCCGTTGGAGATCGCCTCGACCCCGGTCAGCGCGGTGCAGCCGGAGCTGAAGGCCTTGAGCACCAGGAACAGGCTGATCCCCTCCAGCCCCAGGGCGGCGTGGTAGTTGGTGGTGCGGGCGAAGGTGTTGCCGGAGCCCTGGGTCAGCAGCCGGATGAAGCCGAAGCCGATCAGCAGCGCCATCCCCAGGATGAAGAGGTAGGTCGGCGCCGCGAAGACCGTGCCCGCCTCCCGGATCCCGCGCAGGTTGACCACCACCATCAGCGCGATCACCAGCAGCCCCAGCGGCACCACCGCCGACGCCAGCTCGGGGAAGGCCGAGGTCAGCGCCTGGACCCCGGCCGACACCGACACCGACACGGTGAGGATGTAGTCGGTCATCAGCGCCGCCGCCGCCACCAGCCCGGGCACCGGCCCGAGGTTGTCCTTGGCCACGATGTACGAGCCGCCGCCGTTGGGATAGGCCTTGATGGTCTGCCGGTAGGACAGCCCGACGATCAGCAGCAGGACCACGATCATCGCCCCGATCGGCAGGCTGAAGGAGATCGCGCCGGCCCCCGCCAGCAGCAGCACCGCCAGCGTCTGCTCGGTGGCGTAGGCCACCGACGACAGCGCGTCGGACGACAGCACCGCCAGCGCCTTGGCCTTGCCCAGGCGTTCGTGGACCTGCCGCGCGCTGGCGATCGGCTGCCCCAGCAGCAGGGTCCGCAGGCTGGCGAATCCCCGGTCCCGCTGCGCCCTCCGGGTGACCCGCAGCTGTCCCGCCTGCCGCTCCAGGCTGGAGGCCACGCGGTGGACGACCCGGATCAGCCCGGTGCCCCCTCCGGTGTCCTCGTCCTCGTCGTACAGCTCGATGTCGGGGTCGATCCGCGGCCTCGGCGTGGCGGCGGGCATCTGGTTGGCCCAGCGCAGGCCGAGCTCGCGCAGCTCACGGAGCCCATCGGCCGCCGAACCGTCGGGGCCGGGCGGCGGCGCCGGCACGGGTGCCGCCGGCGCGGGGCGCCCTTCGACGGGCAGAGCGGGGGAGGCCACGGGCCCAGGCTAGCCATCGGCGTGTCAACAGCGCATAAACGCGCCGTGGTGAGCTAATCCGGGCCTGACCCTCGCCGCGAGCCGAGGATCCGGCTGTCCAGCTCGCGGAGGCGGTAGCCCAGGCCGAGCTCGGTGAGGATCAGCTCGGGCGCGGACGGGTCGTCCTCCAGCTTGGCCCGCAGGCGCTGGACGAAGGTCCGGGTGTACTGGGTCTCACCCGCGTACTCCGGCCCCCAGACCCGGTGCAGAAGCTCGCGGTGGGTCAGCACCTTGCCGGCGTTGAGCACCAGTTCGCGGAGCAGCGAGAACTCCGTCGGCGTCAGGCGCACCTCGATGCCGGCTTTGAGCACGCGGCGCCGGAGCAGGTCGACCTCGACGTCGCCGAGGAAGGCCGACTGCGTCTGCGTCGGGGCCAGGCTGGCGCGGCGCAGCTGGGCCCGGACGCGGGCCAGCAGCTCCGGGAGCCCGAAGGGCTTGGCCAGGTAGTCGTCGGCGCCGGCGTCGAGGGCGCGGACCTTGTCGGCCTCGGAGCCGCGCGCGCTGAGCACCAGCACCGGGGTCGTCGAGACCTTGCGTAGCTGGCGGAGGACGCCGAAGCCGTCGACGCCGGGGAGGCCCAGGTCCAGCACCAGGAGGTCGGGCTGGGGCATACGGGCCAGCTCCTCCAGGGCGGCCTCGCCGCTGGCTACGGCGGTGACAGCGTGGCCGCGGTTTGCCAGGGCGTCGCTGACGAACTTGCGCATGCTGGGCTCGTCCTCCACCACCAGCACGATGGGCTGGCTCATGGCGCGGCCTGCGGCAGCGCCGGCGCGTCGGTGGGCGTCCCCGCCTCGGCATCGGCGAAGCGGGCCAGCTCGACGGTGAACACCGACCCCCCGCCGGGCCGCTCGTCGCACCAGATCCGGCCGGACATGGCCTCCACCAGGCGCCGGCAGATCGCCAGCCCGAGGCCGGAACCGGCCTGCTGGCGCGGACCGTCGGCCGGCGCCGCGCTGCCCTGGTAGAAGCGCTCGAAGATCGCCTCGCGCTCGCCGGCGGGCACCCCGGGGCCCCGGTCCGCCACGGTCAGCCGGACGGCCGCGGCGGCGGCCGAGCACGCCATCTCGACCTCGCGTGAGTACCGCGAGGCGTTCTCGATCAGGTTCCTGAGCACCTCCTGGAGGCTGGCGTCGTCGGCCAGGGCCAGGACGTTCTCGCCCTCCACCGCCAGCCGCAGCGCCGGGTCGAGGTTGCGCGCCCGGTCGGCCGCCGAGCGGGCGGCCTCCAGCGCGTCCACCGGCTCCAGCTCCAGGTCGGTCCGGCCGGACTCCAGGCGCGCCATCTCCAGCAGGTCGCCGACCAGGTGGGCCAGGTGCCGGCCCTCGCTGTTGATCGCCTCGGCGTACTGGCGGGCGGCCTCGGCGTCGCCCATCCCGCCGGGCTCCAGCAGCGCCGAGGACATGCCCACGATGGCCCCCAGCGGGGTGCGCAGTTGGTGCGAGACGTTGGCCAGGAGCTCGGTCTTGAGCCGGTCGGCCTCGGCCAGGGAGTCCACCCGCGCCGACACCCGGGCCAGCTCCACCGCGGTGCGCCGGCCCTCCTCGGCGTCGCGGCGCCGCCGTTCCAGCTCGGCGTTGCTCTGGACCAGGCGCTCGGCCAGCTCGCGGGCATGGCGCTCCTGGCGCCGTCGCGCCTCCGCCAGCACGCCCACCAGGAGGGCGGCCAGGACGAAGATCGCCAGGTTGGCGACGTCGGCCGGCGAGGCGACGGCAAGCTGCCCGACGGGGGCCACGAAGAAGTAGTCCAGGAGGCCGGCGGAGAGCACCGCGGCCAGCACCGCGGGCCCCAGCCCGAAGACCAGGGCGACCAGGCTGATGCCGCCGATGTAGAGGTAGGCGTAGGACGCCGAGCCCGGCCCGGCCGGGGGCAGGAGCAGGACGGCCAGGGTCACGACCGCCGGCGCCGCCAGCCCGCAGGCATAGCCGGCCAGCCGCCGCAGGAAGGCGGAGCGAGGGCTGGCGCCGTTCATCTCGATCTCATCTCGACCCTTCGGCCCGAGTCTAGGCGCCGCCGGCCGGCGCGGTCCCCGGCGCTTGCTAGAATCGGAGCTTCCGGTGACACCACTCCGCCGACTCGCCGACCTCGGCCAGCCGCTTCTCCGCGTCGAAGCTGAGGACCTGCCCATTTTCAGCCGGGGCAAGGTCCGCGACACCTTCGACCTTCCGCCCCATGCCTGGGGAGCCGCGGAGGCCCCGGACGGCGACCGACTCCTGATGGTGGCCTCCGACCGGGTCTCGGCCTTCGACGTGGTGCTGCAGGGCGGCATCCCCGACAAGGGCACCATCCTGACCCAGATGTCGATCTGGTGGTTTGAGCGCACCCGCGAGATCTGCCCCAACCACCTCGACACCACCGCCGGGTGGCCCGCCGGCGCCGACCCCGGCTGGAAGCCGCGCTCGATGCTGGTGCGCAAGGCCGAGCGGGTCGATGTCGAGTGCGTGGTCCGCGGCTACCTCGCCGGCAGCGGGCTCAAGGAGTACCGCGAGGCGGGGACGCTGGCCGGGGTCGGGCTGCCCGCCGGCCTGTTGGAGTCGGACCGCCTGCCCGAGCCGCAGTTCACGCCCTCGACCAAGAACGACTCGGGGCACGACGAGAACATCTCCATCGCCCAGATGCGGGACATGGTGGGGGGCGAGGTCACCGAAGAGCTGCAACGGCTCAGCCTCGACCTCTACGCCGCCGCCGCGGCCACCGCCCTGGAGCGCGGCGTCATCCTCGCCGACACCAAGCTGGAGTTCGGCTTCATCGACGGCCGGCTGCACCTGATCGACGAGTGCTTCACGCCCGACTCCTCGCGCTACTGGGACGCCGAGACCTACCGGCGCGGGGTGTCGCAGCCGAGCATGGACAAGCAGTTCCTGCGCGACTGGCTCGAGACCCTGGAGTGGGACAAGCAGCCACCGGCGCCGGCGCTGCCCGAGGAGGTCGTCCTCGGCACCCGCGACCGCTACCTGCTGGCCTACCGGCGGATCACGGGCCAGGACCTGTTCTGATGCCCTCCGCCCGCCGGGCGCGCTGATGGCGGCGTATCGCGCCGAGGTCCGGGTCACCCTAAAGCCGCTGGTCAACGACCCCCAGGGCCTGGTCATCCGCGACGCGCTGCGCACGCTCGGGTTCCACGAGGTCGAGGGGGTGCGCGCGGGCAAGCTGATCGTCATCGACCTCGACGCGCCCAACCGGGTCGACGCCCAGGACAGGGTCGACCAGATGTGCCGCAAGCTGCTGGCCAACCCGGTCATCGAGGCCTTCGAGGCCCTCGTCGCGGAGGTGGCGGCGGTCTGATGTCCGCGCCCCGGCGGGACGTCGCGGGGGTTCGCGCCGCGCGCGTCCGCATCTGAATGGCGTCGTTCGGCATCGTCGTCTTTCCCGGGACCTGGTCCGACCGCGACTGCATGTACGCGGTGCGCGACCGGCTGAAACACGAGGCGCGCTTCATCTGGCACAAGGAGCGCGACCTGTCCGGGCTGGACTGCGTGATCCTGCCCGGCGGGTTCTCCTACGGCGACCACCTGCGCACCGGCGCGGTGGCCCGCTTCTCGCCGGTGATGGCCTCGGTGGTGGACTTCGCCCAGCGCGGCGGCTACGTCATCGGCATCTGCAACGGCTTCCAGATCCTCTGCGAGGCGCACCTGCTGCCAGGGGCGCTGATGCGCAACGACTCGCTCCAGTTCCGCTGCCTCGGCGACGCCCTGCTGCGGGTCGAGAGCACGGCGTCGGCCTTCACCTCGGAGCTGGGCGTCGGGCAGGTGCTCAACATCCCGGTGTCCCACGGCGAGGGCAACTACCACGCCGACGCCGACACCCTGGGCCGCCTGGAGGCGACCGGGCGGGTGGCGTTCCGCTACTGCGACGCCGGGGGCCGGGTCACCACCGCCGCCAACCCCAACGGCTCGCTCAACAACATCGCCGGCATCCTCAACGAGCCGGGCAACGTGCTGGGCATGATGCCCCACCCCGAGCGCACCGTCGAGGACCTGCTCGGCGGCGAGGACGGGCTGCGCATCTTCAGGAGCATCGCGCGCAACGCCGAGCGGGTCTTCGCCGGATGACGCGCGAGTCGACCGGACGCCAGGGGGTGGCGCCGGCATGACCGCGGGCGCGGGCGTCGTGGACGCCAAGGTCCTGGCCGAGGTCGCCCTGACCCGCGCGGAGTACGACCGGGCGGTGGAGCTGATGGGCCGGGAGCTGACCCCGGTGGAGCTCGGCATCTTCGGCGCGATGTGGTCCGAGCACTGCGGCTACAAGACCAGCAAGCCGCTGCTCAAGCGCTTCCCCACCAGTGGCCCGCTGGTGCTCCAGGGTCCCGGCGAGAACGCCGGCGCGATCGACGTCGGCGAGGGCTGGGCGGTGGTCTTCAAGATCGAGTCCCACAACCACCCCAGCGCCATCGAGCCCCACGCCGGCGCGGCGACAGGTGTCGGCGGCATCCTCCGCGACATCTTCACCATGGGCGCCTTCCCCATCGCCACCCTCGACTCGCTGCGCTTCGGGCCGCCCGACGAGGCCCGCAACCGCTGGCTGATGGGCGGGGTGATCGCCGGCATCGGCGACTACGGCAACTGCTTCGGCGTCCCCACCGTCGGCGGCGAGATCTACTTCGAGGACTGCTACACCGACAACCCGCTGGTCAACGCCATGGCGGTGGGGCTGATCCGCAAGGAGCGCCTGATGCGCGCCACCGCCGAGGGCCAGGGCAACCTGGTGATGCTGGTCGGCGCCGACACCGGGCGCGACGGCATCCACGGCGCGACCTTCGCCTCGGTCGAGCTCGACGCCGCCAGCGAGGAGCGGCGGCCGGCGGTGCAGGTCGGCAACCCCTTCCTGGAGAAGCTGCTGATGGAGGCCTGCCTGGAGCTGATCGACCAGGAGCTGGTGGTGGGGATGCAGGACCTCGGCGCCGCCGGGCTGACCAGCAGCGCGGTGGAGGTCGGCCACAAGGGCGGCAGCGGCATCGACCTCGACGTCAGCGAGGTGGCCCGCCGCGAGCAGGGCATGGGCGCCTACGAGGTGATGCTGAGCGAGTCGCAGGAGCGGATGCTGATCATCGTCGAGCCCGAGCGGCAGGCCGCCGTCAACCGCGTCTTCCGCAAGTACGACCTCCACGCCGACGTCATCGGCGAGGTCAACGGCAGCGGCCGCCTGACGGTGCGCGACGGCGACCGCGTCGAGGCCGACATCCCGCTCACCCTGCTGGTCGACCAGGTGCCCTTCCGGCACCCCACCGGCGCGCCCTCGCCGGGACGCCTGGCGCTGCGCGCCCAGGCCCTGCCGGCGCCGACCCTGACGCCGCCCGAGGCGCTGCGCCGGCTGATCGGCTCGCCCAACCTGCGCAGCCGCCGCGCCGTCTGGCGGACCTACGACCACATGGTCCAGAACAACACCGTGATCCGCCCCGGCGGCGACGCCGCGGTGCTGCGGATCAAGGGCACCCGCCGGGCGATCGCGGTCTGCACCGACGGCAACGGCCGCTACTGCTGGCTCGACCCCCGGGCCGGGGCGGCGATCGCGGTGGCCGAGGCGGCCCGCAACGTCGTCGCCACCGGCGCCCGGCCCGCCGCCATCACCGACTGCCTCAACTTCGGCAACCCCGAGAAGCCGGAGGTGTTCTGGGAGCTGAGCGAGGCCGTCGACGGCATGGCCGAGGCCTGCCGGGCGCTCTCCGTCCCGGTGGTCTCCGGCAACGTCAGTCTCTACAACGACACCAGCGGCTCGTCCATCTACCCCAGCCCGGTGGTCGGGATGGTGGGGGTGATGGAGGACGTCGGCAAGCGCCTCACCGCCGGCTTCAAGACCGGGGGCGACATGGTCCTGCTGATCGGCGAGACCGGCGACGAGCTGGGCGGCTCGGAGTACGCCAAGACCTGCCTGGGGGTCGTTGCCGGCGCCCCCCCGCGCCTCGACCTGGACCTCGAGCGCCGGACCCACGAGGCGGTGCTGGCCGCGGCCGACGAGGAGCTGCTGCGCTCCTGCCACGACCTCTCCGACGGCGGGCTGGCGATCGCCATCGCGGAGTCGGCGATGATCGGCGGCATCGGGGCCAGCTGCCGGGGCATCAGCGGCGACCGCCTCAGCACCGAGGCCCTGCTGTTCGCCGAGAGCCAGTCGCGCTTCCTGGTCTCCTGCGAGGCCAAGAACGTGCCCGCGCTGCGCAACGTCTGCAAGCGCTTCGGCGTCGCCTCCCAGGTGCTGGGCACCGTCGGCGGGGACCGGGTCGAGATCGGACCCCAGGTCGCGGAGCCGCTGGCGGAATTGATGGCGATCTGGGAGCGTTGGATAGACTGAGTGAAGGTGGAGCCTCGGAAAGCCCCCAGCTGGTCCCGTTACTGGGAAGGCGCGCCGGGACACGAGGACAAGTTCCGCGACGAGTGCGGGGTCTTCGGTCTCTACGCTCCCGGCCAGGACGTCGCCAACATCACCTACTTCGGCCTGTACGCCCTCCAGCACCGGGGCCAGGAGTCGGCCGGGATCACGGTCAGTGACGGCGAGCGCCTCCACACCCGCAAGGGCATGGGCCTGGTGGCCCAGGTCTTCGACGAGCCCCACAGCCTGACCGGCCTGCGTGGCGACCTGGCCCTGGGCCACACCCGCTACTCCACCACCGGCTCGGCCAAGCTGCTCAACGCCCAGCCGATGCAGCTCGACCACCCCCAGATCGGGCCTATGGCGATCGGCCACAACGGCAACCTGACCAACTACCAGCAGCTCCACGACGAGCTGGAGGAGCACGGCGTCCAGTTCGAGACCAGCTCCGACACCGAGGTCATCCTGCGGCTCATCGGCCAGACCCCGGGGCCCGACCTGAGGACCGTCCTGAGCCGCTCGCTGCCCCGGCTGGAGGGCGCCTACTCCCTGGTGATCCTGACCAAGGACGCGCTGGTCGGCGTCCGCGACTCCCTCGGCGTCCGCCCCCTCTGCCTCGGCACGCTGGCCGACGGCGGGCTGATCATCGCCAGCGAGACCTGCGCCCTGGACACCGTCCGGGCCCGCTTGGACCGCGAGATCGAGCCCGGCGAGGCGGTGATCATCGGGGCCGGCGGCGTCGAGTCGTTCCGGCTCCAGCCCTCGGTGCGCAAGGCGGCGTGCATGTTCGAGTTCATCTACTTCGCCCGTCCCGACTCCCAGATGATGGGCAAGAACCTCTACGAGGCCCGCCGCCGGATGGGCCGCGAGCTGGCCCGGCAGCTGCCCACCGAGGCCGATGTGGTGATCTCCCTGCCCGACAGCGGCACCCCCGCGGCCCACGGCTACGCCGAAGAATCGGGCATCCCCTTCCGCGAGGGCCTGATCAAGAGCCGCTACATCACGCG
>DASZGP010000172.1:0-3395 GCA_035938695.1 Candidatus Dormiibacterota bacterium
CGCACGAACTCCGAGTAGTCGACCTGGAGGCGGTGGAAGATGTCGGCCCACCTCGGCACCATGGAGTCGGCGTAGGCCATCGGGTCGACGCCCTTGGCGGCGGCCTCCTTGGCCACGCTCTGGGAGTGCTCGTCGCTGCCCACCACCAGCCAGGCCTCGTACCCGGCCATGCGCTTGTAGCGGGTCAGCGCGTCGGCCCCGACCTTCTCGTAGGCGTGGCCCAGGTGGGGCACGCCGTTGATGTAGTCGATGGCGGTCGTGACGTAGTACTTCGGCGTGTCGGCCATCGGCTCCCTTGCGCTCAGTCGGACCTTCTGACCTTCGGCGCGCCCTCGAGGAGGAGGGTGATCTCGCCCTTCGGCGGCCGCTGCCGGTAGTGCTCCGCCAGCTCCCGGGCGCTTCCCGTCCGCAGCTCCTCATGGACCTTGGTCAGCTCCCTGGCGACCGCGACGACGCGCTCCGGCAGGGTGGCGGCAATTATATCGAGGGCCTTGACCAGCCTGACCGGCGACTCGAAGGCCACCACGCTGCGGGACTCCGCGGCCAGCGACTCGAAGAGCCTGGTCATCTCGCTCGACTTGCGGGGCAGGAAGCCGAGGAAGACGAAGCGGTCGGCGGCGAAGCCGGAGAGCGCCAGCGCGGCGGTGACGGCCGACGGGCCGGGGATGACCTCGACCTTGAAGCCGGCCTCGCGGGCGGCCCGGACGGTGTGGGCGCCGGGGTCGGACAGCGCCGGCATCCCGGCGTCGGTGCAGAGGGCCACGTCGCCATCCGCCAGGGCCCTGAAGACCTGCTCGGTGCGCCCGCGCTCGGCGTCGGCGTGGAGCGAGAGCATCGGCTTGCTGATGCCCAGGTGGGTCAGCAGGTGGCGGGTGCGGCGGGTGTCCTCGGCCGCCACCAGGGCGACCTCGCCGAGAACTCGGGCGGCGCGCGGGGTCAGGTCCTCCAGGTTGCCGATGGGGGTGCCGACCACGAAGAGGGTGCCCACGTCAGCCCCCCACGCAGCCGGTCGGGGCGCCGCCCCGGCGGCGGGCTGGCGGGGTCAAACCCCCCAGTCCCGGGGGTAGCGGAACTCGCGGTCGATGGTCCGCGCCGACAGTTTGGCAATCACCGGTGGCCGGCGCTTGTACTGGTTCAGCCGCACCCTCCGGAGCACCTCCGCGACGAACTTCGGATCGTGGCCCTGCTCGACCAGCTCCTCGGCGCCCACCCGGCGATCGACGAGGTGGAACAGCAGCCGGTCGACGGCGGCGTAGGCGAAGCCCAGCTCCTGCTCGTCCGACTGCCCGGCCCAGAGGTCGGCCGACGGGGGCTTGCTGATGACCCGCTCGGGCACCCCGACATGCGCCGCCAGCTGCCAGACCTGGGACTTGTAGAGGTCCCCGATGGGATTCAGCGCCGAGGCCATGTCGCCGAAGATGGTGCCGTAGCCGAGCAGCAGCTCGGTCTTGTTGCTGGTGCCGAGGACGAGAGCCTCGCGGGCCAGCGACTGGTCGTAGAGGATGGTCATGCGCTCGCGCGCCATCTTGTTGCCCCGCCGCTGCCGCGAGGCATCGGGATCACCGTCGAAGTAGGCGTCGATCTGGGAGGTGATGTCGACCACGACCTGCTCGATCTCGAACGCCCGGGCCACCGCGGTGGCGTCGGCCAGGCTCTGGGGATTGCTCTCCCGGTAGGGCATCGAGACGCCGGTGACGTGCTCCGGCCCCAGGGCCTCGGCGGCCAGGCCGGCGACCAGGCTGGAGTCGACCCCGCCCGACAGGCCGAGCAACACCCGCCTGAAGCCGACCCTGGTCACCTCGCTGCGGATGAAGCCGACCAGGATCGCCCGCACCAGCGGCGCGTTGATGTCGAGCTCGGAGCTGTCGAGGGGCTCCGCGCGGGGCGAGGGGTTGGGCGGCGGCTGGTCGCCCCGGGCCGCGGCCACCGCGTCATCCGCCCCGCTGGAGGACGACCCTGGCCGCGTCACGGAGGCCGCCCGCGCGGCCTCAGTACGGGGCATCCGTGCGCTCCTTCCAGATCCGGCCCAGCTCGTTGATCGTCAGCTCCACCTTCTCGTCCCGCAGCAGCGGGGTGTGCAGCCGGCGCCGCCCGACCTCGCGGGGGTCGACCTCCAGCAGCAGCAGCTCCTCGCCGTCGCCGGCCCGCGCCAGCAGCCGGCCGTCGGGGCCGTGCAGGGAGGAGCCGCCCCAGAAGTTGACGCCATCCTCGAAGCCGACCCGGTTGCAGTAGGCCACATAGCAGGTGGTGTACTCCGCGACGGTCCGGCAGAGCGCCTCCCAGGACGCCGCCGTCCCCGGCACCCCGCCCGCCTCGGGGTCGGCCAGCACCCCCCGGCCGGGGCTGGAGGAGATGCAGACGATCAGGCTGGCGCCCTGCACGAAGAGCAGGTACGGCGCGGAGAGGTGCCACATGTCCTCGCACACCAGCAGCCCCTCGCGGAAGCCGCCGCGGTCCACCGCCCGGAGGCGGTCGCCGGCCGCGAAGTAGCGCTGCTCGTCGAACATCCCGTAGGTCGGCAGGTAGACCTTGCGGTGGACGTGGACCACCTCGCCCCCGGCCAGGTGGACGGCGGCGTTGTGGTAGCGGAAGTCGTCCGAGCGGACGGCCGCGCCGAAGATCAGGTCGATCCGCCGCGAGAGGTCCAGCAGCGGCCCCAGGCGGGCGTCGTCGAGGGTGATGGCGACGTCCGGGACCAGGTCCTTGAGCAGGTACCCGGTCAGGCTCAGCTCGGGAAAGACGCAGGCGTCGGCGCCCCGCTCCGCCGCCTCGGCGCCGAGCTCCAGGTGCAGCTCCAGGTTGCGCTCGAGGTCGCCCAGGGTCGGCGCGCACTGCGCCAGCGCCAGGGTCCGTCGCGGGCCGCGATCGCTCATCTCAATGCGATTCTCGCTGCTCGACGCGATTCTCGCCGCGCCGGGGCGGGCCCGCGCGGCGCCAGGCGCCGGCGATCGCCGCTCAGCGACCCTCGACCCAGCCGGTGACGGCGCCGGCCAGGCCGGCGGCGGGGCCGGTCCAGGAGGCGCACTCGGGGAGCGACTCCAGGAAGTGGGCCCCGTAGGTCTTGCTGGTGACCCGCCCGTCGAGGATGACCACCGCGCCGCGGTCGCGGGCCCGGCGGATGAGGCGGCCGAAGCCCTGCTTGAGCCGCAGCACGGCCTCCGGCAGGGCCAGTTCCAGGAAGGGGTCCTGGAGCCGCTCGCCGCGGGCGCGCATGATCGGGTCGTCGGGGGGGCGGAAGGGCAGGCGGACGATGACCACGCAGGAGAGCGCCTGGCCCGGCAGGTCGAGCCCCTCCCAGAAGCTGTTGGTGCCGAGCAGGACGGAGTCGGGGTGGGCGGCGAAACGCTCGGCGAGCTGGCGGCGGTTGCCGGTGCCGCGGCCCTGGGCCAGGATCT
>DASZGP010000173.1:0-30561 GCA_035938695.1 Candidatus Dormiibacterota bacterium
GAGGAGGGCATGGGGGTCGTGGAGGTCGCCGCTGAGGAGCCGGTCGACCGCCCGCGAGAGGTCGGTGGTGGCGGTCGCGGTCACGGCTCGCCCCCGGCGGCCGCGCCGAGCAGGAAGGCCAGCGGGATGGTCACCCAGTCCGGCCGGTGGCCCAGCTCGTAGGCCACCTCGTAGACCGCCTTCTGGATCTGGAAGGCGCGCAGCAGGACGGAGGCGGCCGCCTCCGACGGCAGCAGCGGGGTGCCCGTGACCTCCGCCAGGTAGGCGCGCCAGAAGGCCTCGCGGTTGAGCCTGGCCCAGGCTTCGGCGCGCGAGGCCAGCAGCGGGTGGTCCGGCTTGGCGGGCTCGCTCCAGTCGCGCAGCTCGACGGCCGCGGCGTAGTCCAGCGAGCGCATCATCCCGGCCACGTCGCGCAGCGGCGAGGAGCGGGCGCGGCGGGCCTCGATGTCGCGGTCCGGCTCGCCCTCGAAGTCCAGCACCGTCCAGCCGGAGTTGGTCCGCAGCAGCTGGCCCAGGTGATAGTCGCCGTGGTAGCGGATCGCCAGCCCCCGGTCCGCCAGCTCGGTGATGGCCAGGAGGGCGCGGTGGAGCTGAGGCCGAACCGGCAGCAGGGCCTGGACCGCCTCGCCGCCGCGCTCGATCAGGCCGTCGAGCTCGCCTCGCATGGCCTCGGCCCAGGCCCGCAGGGTGGCCGGGGCGATCGGCTCGGGGCGCAGCGGCGGCGGCAGGCCGTCGCCGGCCAGGGCCAGGTGCATCCGGGCCGTGACCTGGCCGATCCGCTCCGACTCGGGGATGAAGTTGGAGCCCTGGGCCAGCACCGCGGCGTCGGCGGCCATACCCTCCGGCTCGTCACCGGCGGCGGCGCTGGCGAGCAAGTCGCGGAGCGAGGTCAGGGCCAGGGCCCAACCCTCGGTGCCGCCGGTCAGGTAGGGCTGGACGATCGCCAGCAGGGTGTCCTCGTGCCCCTCGCGGCGGTACTGCATCACGCTCAGCGGCGCGGGCACGTGGGTGAAGCCGCGCTCGGCCAGGGCCTCGGTCATCTCGATCTCCGGCGACAGCCCCTCGGTGAGGCGACGGAAGACCTTGAGCACCTCGCGCTCGGCGCGGACCATCGAGCTGTTGCTCTGCTCCCGTCCCAGCGGACGGATCGACTGCGGCCCGTCGACGTCCAGCGCCAGGCCCTCGTTGCGCGCCATCACGGCACCGGCGTCGGTGTCGATCTCGGCGCCGGAGGCCATCGCCTCCCAGAACGCCCAGGCGCCGTCGCCGTCGGCCAGGGCGTCGTAGAACACCACGTCGCGGCCCTCGCGCACGCCGGTGCCGACCACGTTGCCCTCCCAGACCGTGCTGGCGTCGTGGCGCGCCGCCAGCGGCACGTGGTAGCGCTCGACCCCGCCGTCCTCGTACTGGACCCTGGCGATGACCACGATCACCGCCACCTCACCCTGGCGCAGCGGGGCGGCGTCCTCGACGGTGGTGGAGGCGATCTCGCGCTGCTTGCCGGCGAACCAGCGCTGCCGGCTGATGAAGCCGCCGAGCTTGACGCCGCCGTCCGCCAGGCCGTGCCGGGCCAGCGCGTCGATCGCCTTCATCGCTGCCCCGGCCCCCCCAGCGAGAACCAGTAGAACCCGTGCGGGGCCATCGTCAGCAGGTAGGGCAGCTCGCCGACGCGGGGGAAGTGGACCCGCCCCAGCAGCTCGATCGGCTCGATCTCCATGAAGCGGCGGAGGTCCAGCTCCACCGGCTGGGCGAAGCGCGAGAGGTTGTTGACGCAGAGGATGGTGTCGTCCTCCGACTGGCGCAGGAAAGCGAACACCGAGGGGTTGGAGGCCTCCAGGGTCTCGAAGCTGCCCTCGCCGAACACCGGGTGCTGCCGGCGCACCGCCATGAACCGCCGCAGCCACTGCAGCAGCGAGGACTGGCTGCGCTGCTGGGCCTCGACGTTGCACGCGGCGTAGCCGTAGACCGGGTCCATCAGCGGGGGCAGGTAGAGCTGGGCGAAGTCGGCGCGGGAGAAGCCGCCGTTGCGGTCGCCGGTCCACTGCATCGGGGTGCGCACGCCGTCGCGGTCGCCGAGGTAGATGTTGTCGCCCATGCCGATCTCGTCGCCGTAGTAGAGGATGGGCGTACCCGGCAGCGACAGCAGCAGGCCGTAGAACAGCTCCATCTGGCGGCGGCCGTTCTCCAGCAGCGGCGCCAGGCGGCGGCGGATGCCGAGGTTGAGCTTCATGCGCGGGTCGCGGGCGTACTCCGCCCACATGTAGTCGCGCTCCTCGTCGGTGACCATCTCCAGCGTCAGCTCGTCGTGGTTGCGCAGGAAGATGCCCCACTGGCCGAAGCCGGGGATCGGCGGGGTGCGCTCCAGGATCTCGGTCATCGGGTAGCGCTGCTCGCGCCGCAGCGACATGAACATCCGCGGCATGACCGGGAAGT
Source organism: Candidatus Dormiibacterota bacterium (assembly GCA_035938695.1). Taxonomy (GTDB): domain Bacteria; phylum Chloroflexota; class Dormibacteria; order DASZGP01; family DASZGP01; genus DASZGP01. Next base: position 2,434 of record DASZGP010000173.1, read on the forward strand.
GGAAGCACATGTGGCACTCCGGCCGGGCCTCGGTGCCGAAGTAGTCGACGACGTCCTCGGGCCACTGGTTGGCCTCCGCCAGCAGCACCTTCTCGCCGCCGTACTCGCGGTCCACGGTGGCCCGCAGGTCGGCCAGGTAGGCGTGGGTCTCGGGCAGGTTCTCGCAGTTCGTGCCCTCCCTCGCGAAGAGATATGGCACCGCGTCGAGGCGGAAGCCGTCCATGCCCAGGTCGAGCCAGAAGCGGACCACGTCGAGCATCGCCGCGCGGACCTCGGGGTTGTCGTAGTTGAGGTCGGGCTGGTGGCTGAAGAAGCGGTGGAAGTAGAACTGCTGGGCCCGCTCGTCCCAGGCCCAGTTGCTGGTCTCGGTGTCGAGGAAGATGATCCGCGCCTCGGGGAACTTGGTCGCGGTGTCGGACCACATGTACCAGTCGTGGTACGGGTTGTCCTTGCCCTGGCGCGCCTCCTGGAACCAGCGGTGCTGGTCGGAGGTGTGGTTGATGACCAGGTCGACGATCACCCGCATCCCGCGCCGGTGGGACTCGTCGAGCAGCCGGGCGACGTCCTCGATGTTGCCGTAGTCCGGCTTGACGGTGTAGTAGTCGGCGATGTCGTAGCCGCCGTCGCGGAGCGGGCTCTCCATCACCGGCAGCAGCCAGATGCAGTCCACGCCGAGCCACTGCAGGTAGTCGAGGCGGTCGATCAGGCCGGGGATGTCGCCGATGCCGTCGCCACTGCCGTCGGCGAAGCCGCGCACCAGCAGCTCGTAGAAGACGGCGTGGCGGTACCAGTGAGGATCGGCGGGGACCCCGGGGCTGGCGCGCGGCGCGGGGCGGGGGGTCAGGGCGACCTGGGGCGGCGGCGGGGCCGGCCGGGCGGCGGCGATCGCCGGCGGCGGGTCGGCGACGGCGCGGCGCTGGCGCTTCACCGGGCGCGCCTCACCGAGAACACGTGCGCCGGCGCCACCGCGGGGTCGAGGCGGACGTAGTTGCGCGGGCCACGCCAGTCGAAGGTCTGGCCGTCCAGCTCGTCGTGCACCGTGAACGGCGCGCCGTCGGGTATCCCGAGCGCCTCGGTGTCCAGCCAGGTGCTCCCCTCACGGACGTTGTGAGGATCGAGGTTGACGATGGTCAGCAGGACGTCGCGGCGGCGTTCGTCGGCGCGGGAGAAGCAGAGCATGGCTTCATTGTCGACGTGATGGAGGCGCAGCGTGCGGAGCAGCCCGATCGCCTCGCGGTGGCGCCGCCGGATGCGGTTGAGGTCGGCGATCAACGGCGCCAGCGAGTCGGGCCGGTTCCAGTCGCGCGGCCGGAGCTGGTACTTCTCGGAGTCCAGGTACTCCTCGCTGCCGGCACGCACCGGGACGCGCTCGGCCAGCTCGTAGCCCGAGTACATCCCCCAGGACGGCGCGGCCAGCGCGGCCAGCACGGCCCGCAGCCGGAACGCCGGCGGACCGCCGGTCTGCAGGAACTCGTGGAGGATGTCGGGCGTGTTGACCCAGAAGTTGGGCCGGAAGAAGTCCACCAGCGGTGGCGACGACAGCTCGGCCAGGTACTCGGTCAGCTCGGGCTTGGTGTTGCGCCAGGTGAAGTAGGTGTAGGACTGGGTGAAGCCGACCTTGGCCAGGTGCTGCATGACCCGCGGCCGGGTGAAGGCCTCGCTGAGGAAGAGCACCTCGGGGTGGGTCGCGCGCACGTCGGCGATCAGCCACTCCCAGAAGCGCAGGCTCTTGGTGTGGGGGTTGTCGACGCGGAAGACTCTGACGTCGCGCGCGATCCAGAACTCCAGCACGTCGCGCAGAGCGCGCCAGAGCCCGGCCGCGTCGGCGGTCTCGAAGTCCACCGGGTAGATGTCCTGGTAGCGCTTGGGAGGATTCTCGGCGTAGCGGATGCCGCCATCGGGACGGTGCTTGAACCATTCCGGGTGCTCCCGGACCCAGGGGTGGTCGGGGCTGCACTGGATCGCGAAATCCAGGGCCACCTCGAGCTGCTCGGCCCGGGCGGCGGCCACGAAGGCGTCGAAGTCCGCCAGCGTGCCCAGCTCCGGCGCGACCGCGGTGTGGCCGCCGGCGGCGGAACCGATCGCCCAGGGGCTGCCGACGTCGCCGGGCGCGGGGTCGAGGGCGTTGTTGCGGCCCTTGCGGAAGCTGGTCCCGATGGGATGCACCGGCGGCAGGTACACGATGTCGAACCCCATCCCGGCGATGGCGGGCAGGCGGGCGGCCGCGGTCGTGAAGGTGCCGCTCCGGCCATCGCCGGCGCCCTCTGAGCGCGGGAACATCTCGTACCAGGCGCTGAAGCCGCCCAGCTCGCGGTCGACCCACACCGGCCAGGGGCCGGAGTGGGCGGCGGCGGAGCGGTCGGCGGTGCGGCGCAGCAGCGCGACGGCGGCCGGCTTGCCGGCGGCGGCGAGGCGCTGTTTGGCGGTGCCGGCGCGGAGGGCGCCGGCCAGCAGCGCCAACCCCTGCCGGTCCGCGACAGCGAGGCCGGAGGCGCCATCCGAGAGGGCCTCCTCCACCAGGCGGGCGCCGACCTCGAACTCCAGCGTCAGGTCTTGACCGGCCTCGGCACGGCGGCCGAGGTCGCGCAGCCACGTCCCATAGCGATCGACGGTGCCGCCGATGGTGAAGCTCCACGATCCGATCGCATCGGGGGTGAAGGTGCCCGACCAGCGGTCGTTGAAGGTGCCCGCCAGCGCCACCTCGGGGCGCCGCTCGCCGCCGTGCTCCGGCGTCACCCATGCCAGCAGCAGGTCGTGGCCGTCGGCGAACAGGTCGGCGCTCACCTCGATCGGGACTCCGACCGTCGCCTTGGCCGCGTGGGCGCCGCGGTCCACGCTGGGGCGGACGGATTCGACGACCACCCGCACGGTCGTCGCCGCCGCGGCGAGGGCCGGCGAGGGCGCGACGCCCGGGGGCCGCGCCGGAGTGACCTCGGCGCCCGCCACGCGTCGCGCCGCCATCAGGTCGCCACCCTCCGCAGCACCACCAGGGAGCGCTCCTCGACGGTGATCGACTCCCCCGCCCGGGGCCGGCGGGCACCCTCCGGCTCCTCCGGCGCGGCGGTGTCCAGGAGCACCTCCCAGCGCGCGCCCCAGGCCGGCGGCATGACCCAGACGCGGTCCTCCCAGTAGGAGTGGAGCAGCACCATCAGGGTGTCGCCGGTGATCCGCTCGCCGCGCGGGCCGCGGTCGGGGATCTCGTCGCCGTTGAGCAGCATCCCCAGCGACTTCCAGTCCTCGTCGGCCCAGTGGACGTCGGTCATCTCCTCGCCGTCGGGACGGAACCAGACGATGTCGCGACGGTGCACGCTGCGGCCGACCTGCCCGGTGAAGAAACGCTGGCGGCGCAGCACCGGCTGGGCGTGGCGCAGCGCGATCACCCGCCGCGCGAAGGCCAGCAGACCGGCGTCGGCGTGCTCCCAGTCGAGCCAGGAGATCGCGTTGTCCTGGCAGTAGGCGTTGTTGTTGCCGCGCTGAGTGTGCCCGATCTCGTCGCCGGAGAGCAGCATCGGCGAGCCCTGCGACAGCAGCAGGGTGGCCAGGAAGGAACGCCGCTGCTTGGCGCGCAGGCGCAGCACCGCGGGATCGTCGGTCTCGCCCTCGACGCCGCAGCTCCAGGAGCGGTTGTCGTCGCTGCCGTCCTGGTTGTCCTCGCCGTTGGCCTGGTTGTGCTTCTGGTCGTAGGAGACCAGGTCGCGCAGCGTGAAGCCGTCGTGCGCGGTGACGAAGTTGACCGACGCCCAGGGCGCGCGGCCGTCCTCCTGGTAGAGGTCGCTGGAGCCGGTCAGGCGGTAGGCGAAGTCGGCCACGCCCCGGGCCCGCCCGCGCCAGTAGTCGCGCACCGTGTCGCGGTAGCGGCCGTTCCACTCCGCCCAGCGCACCGGGAAGTTGCCGACCTGGTAGCCGCCCTCGCCGACGTCCCAGGGCTCGGCCACCAGCTTGACCTGGGACAGCACCGGGTCCTGGTGGATGATGTCGAAGAACGCGGAGAGGCGGTCGACCTCGTAGAACTGCCGCGCCAGCGCCGAGGCGAGGTCGAAGCGGAAGCCGTCGACGTGCATCTCGGTGGTCCAGTAGCGCAGCGAGTCCATGATCATCTGGAGCACGTAGGGCTCGCGCACGTTGAGGGTGTTGCCGGTGCCGGTGACGTCGAAGTAGTGGCGCCGGTTTTCGGGGTCGAGGCGGTAGTAGGCGTCGTTGTCGATGCCCCGGAAGCTCAGTGTGGGGCCGAGGTGGTTGCCCTCGGCGGTGTGGTTGTAGACCACGTCGAGGATGACCTCGAGGCCGTGGGCGTGGAGGGTCCGCACCAGCGCCTTGAACTCCCGCACCTGCTCGCCGTCGCTGCCCCCCGAGGAGTAGCGGGCCTCGGGCGCGAAGTAGCCGATCGAGTCGTAGCCCCAGTAGTTGCGCAGGCCGCGCTCGACCAGCGCCGGGCTGTCGACGAAGTGGTGCACCGGGAGCAGCTCGACAGCGGTGACGCCGAGGTTGGTCAGGTGGTCGACGGCCGCCGGATGGGCCAGCCCGGCGTAGGTCCCGCGCAGCTCGACGGGGATCTCGGGGTGGCGCATGGTGAAACCCTTGACGTGGGTCTCGTAGATGATGGTGTCGGCCCACGAGGTCAGGGGGCGCCGGTCGTCGCCCCACGGAAACGATGGGTCGATGACCACGCTGCGGGGCATGTTGGGCGCCGAGTCGAGCCGGCTGATCTCGTCGTCGGAGTGGCCCAGGACGTAGCCGTAGAGCTCGGGGCCGTGGCGGAAGCCGCCGGCGACGGCCCGGGCGTAGGGGTCGAGGAGCAGCTTGCGGCGGTTGAACCGCAGCCCTTCGGCCGGGTCGTAGGGGCCGTCGACCCGGAAGCCGTAGCGCTGCCCCGGCCCGACGCCGAAGACGTAGCCGTGCCAGGTCAGGTCGGTCCGCTCGGCCAGGTCGTAGGCGGCGGTCTGCTGGCCCGCCTCGTCGAAGAGCACCAGCTCGACCCGCTCGGCGTGCTCGGCGAAGAGGGCGAAGGTGGTGCCCTCGCCGTCCCAGGTCGCGCCGAGCGGGTGATGGCGCCCCGGCCAGGCGGCCTTCACCGCGTGATCGGCTTCGGCGACGGCGACGGCCATATCGTGAACGTCAGCAGCTTGATGTCATGTTTCATGGAGGGGAGGCTGATAGGAAAATCCCCAGCTGATTCCAGGCCATTGTATGTTCTGGGGTCTGATGGGTGCTCCTGATCCGCTGCTGGCGCGAGCCCTGGCGCTGGGCGTCCAGCCGGCTTACGAGGACACCGAGGGCCGGGCCCGGGAGTCGCCGCGGGCGACCGTCGAGGCCCTGGTGGGGGCGCTCGGCGAGGTTGAAGCCGCGACCGGGCGGCCGGACGGCCGGGACGGCGGCGGCGGGACCGGCGCCCTGCCGCGCTGCCACCTGCCCGCTGATCTGCGCGCCTGGGGCTGGTCCGCGCAGCTGTACGGCGCGCGGTCACGTGAAAGCTGGGGCATCGGCGATCTCGGTGACCTCCGCACCCTGGCCCGTTGGGCCGCCGGGCAGGGTGCGGGCTTCGTCGCGGCCAACCCCCTCCATGCCGTGCTGCCCACCCTGCCGCAGCAGGCCAGCCCCTACTTCCCCAGCAGCCGGCGCTTCCGCAACCCGCTCTACATCCGGGTCGAGGACGTCCCCGGCTTCGGCGCCCTGGCGACCGACCTGGCTCCGGTCGCAGCGGCCGGACGTGCCCTCAACCATGCCGCCCTGATCGACCGCGACGCGATCCATCAGTTGAAGATGGGCGCCCTGGAGCGCCTCTGGAACGCCTGGCCGGCGGCGCCGGCGGCCGACCGCGCCGCGCTGAGCGCCTTCGTCGCCGCCGCCGGACCGCCGCTGTCGGCCTTCGCCACGTTCAACGCCTTGGCGGAGCGCGAGGCCGGGACCTGGCGGAGCTGGCCGGAGGCGCTGCGCCGCCCCGCCACCGCCAGCCTGAGCGGCGAGGCGGCCGCCCGGGCCGGCTTCCACGCCTGGCTGCAGTGGCTGCTCGACCGCCAGCTCGCCGCCGCCGGGCGTGAGCTGCCGCTGGTCCAGGACCTGGCGGTCGGCGTCGATCCCGCCGGCGCCGACGCCTGGGAGTGGCAGGACGTCCTGATCCCGGGCTTCCACGTCGGCGCCCCCCCCGACGAGTTCAACCTGAGGGGCCAGTCGTGGGGCTTCCCGGCCTTCGACCCCGGCCGCCTGGCGGCGCTCGGCGGCGCGCCCCTGGCGGCGGTCTTCGCCGCGGCGATGCGGCACTCGGGCGGGCTGCGCGTCGACCACGTGATGGCCCTGTTCCGCCTCTGGCTGATCCCCGACGGCGGCGGGCCGGCGGACGGCGTCTACCTCACCTATCCGGCCGCCCTGCTCCTGGACGTCCTCGCCGAGGCCAGCCGGGCGGCGCGCGCCTGGGTGGTGGGCGAGGACCTCGGCACCGTCGAGCCGGGGGTGCGGCGCGCGCTCGCGGCGCGGGGCGTCCTCTCCTCCCGGCTGCTGTGGTTCGAGGCCGCTCCCCCGGAAGCCTATCCCGCCCAGGCGATGGCGGCGCTGACCACCCACGACCTCCCGACCGTCGCCGGGCTCTGGACCGGCGATGACCTTCGCGCCCAGCGGGCCGCCGGGATGGTGGCCAACGAGTCCGGCGCGGCCGCCCTGCGCGACCGCCTGGCGGGACTCACCGGCCTGGCGCCCGACGCCGATCCGGCCGAGGCCGTGGCCCGCGCCTACGCGGTCCTGGCCCAGGCGCCGTCGATGCTCCTGGCCGCCGGCCTGGAGGACGCGACAGTCGAGCGCCGCCGCCCCAACCTGCCCGGCACCACCGACCAGTGGCCCAACTGGCGCATCCCCCTGGCGGTGCCGGTCGAGGAGCTCGACGCCGCGCCGGCCGCCGCCGCGATCGCGCGCGCCCTGCGCCGCGAGTGAGGTCCTAGCGGGTCACCTGGTCGATCGCCTTCTCGACCTTGCGCACCGCCTTCTTGGCCCGCGAGCGGACGGCGCGCTTGGCGCGGTCCACGGAGCCGCCGAGCAGGCCTTCGACCTTCTTCCAGCTGGCCTCCAGGTCCTTCACCTGGGCCTTGAGCTGGGCGTTCTCGTTGATCAGCTCCTGGATCTTCGCGGTCATCAGGTCGCGCGCGTTGGTGGCCGCGTTGGTGGTGCCGCGTCGCGCGCTGGCGGTGGTCCGGCGCGCCGCGGTGCGCGTCGAACGGGTGGCGCTGGCGGCGCGCCGCGCCGTGGTCTTGCGGGCGGTGCGCGCCGCGGTCGTCGCGGTCTTGGTGGCCGAGGCCACCGCGCTCTTGGCGCGCGTGGTGGCGGCGCCGGTGCGCTTGCGCGCGGTCGTGGCCGCCGCGCCCGCGGTCTTCCTGGCCGTGGTGGCGCGCTTTGCGGTGGTGCGTTTGCGCGTGCTCGTCCCGCTGCTGCGCGCGGGCTTGGGGGTCGCCTCGGCAGTCGGGGACTCCGCCATGTTCACCTCCAGCGTTCGCGCGACGCGTGTGCCGCGCAACGATTTTTTTGGAGCGTGCGCGGTGGCGTCAAAGCGCTCGCCGACAGCACGCTGACTTCAGCGGCAATCTAGCACATGCGCATCGCGTGCCACAGGCCGGCGCGCGACCATGTCCCGCGCTATTCATTGTCATCACAACACCACTTGCTTGTTGCGATCACACCTCTCCGGATGTTAGTCTCGGCGGAGGTTGCCGCGTCGGCTGGCCCGGGGTCGGCGTGGCTTTGGGGAACATCGAGAGAGGGTTGCGAGAGGGGCGATGGAGGGACCGCGAGTCCCGCAGGGGCTCGACATCGAGGACCGCCTGGCCTTCGGCCTGACCGCGCCGCACCTGGCCTACCTGGTGCTGGCGCTGCTGTCCGCCTACGCCGTCGTCGGCGCCCCGACGCCGGAGCTGCTGCGCTACCCGGCCGCCATGCTGATCGGCGGCTGCGGCGTGGCGCTGGCGTGGGGACGCTTCGCCGGCCGGCCGCTGGACCAATGGGCCTGGCTGTGGCTGCGCTTTCACCTGCGCCCGCGCCGCTCGCCCGACGCGCCGCGGGTGGTCGGCGATGGCGGCGCGCCCGGCGGTGGCGGCAGCACGACCAGGCGGGCGCCGGCGCGGAACACGGAAATCCACAGCGCGCCGATACGCAACGCACCATTGGGGCTCGCCCACACCGGGAGCGCCCACACCGGGAGCGCCCGCACCGGAAGCGCCCCTACGGGAAGCGCGCCCCGGCGCAGCTCGCCGATGCACAGCTCGCCGGCAGATGGTGACACGGCTCCGCCCAGCGGGACGGTCACCGGCCGCGACCAAGCCACGCCAGCGGGCGACTTCCGTGACCGCGACGAGGACACGCCGCGGATCATCCGCCTGCCCGGGACAGAGGCTGCCCAGGCGAACCCCGCGCGCCCCGACAACGAGGCGTCCCCCGCACCCCACGGCCACATCCCCGCGCCGGTTTTCATGGCCGGCACGCAGCGCATCGCCTTCTTCTCCCTCAAGGGCGGCGTCGGCAAGACCACGCTGGCCGTCGAAACCGCGGCCTATCTCGCGCGCCACGGGCGGTGGCGCGACAGTCCTTCGGCGCCCGAACGGCCACTGCAGGTCGCGGTCCTCGACCTCGACATGCAGTCGGCCAACGTGTCGATGCGGCTGGGCCTGACCCACCCGACGATCTGGGACCTGGTGGTCGACCCGGAGCCCGGGGCCGAGGAGATCGAAACCTGCCTGGTGCGGCACGACCGCAGCGGGCTGCGGGCGCTGCTCGGCCCACCCAAGTCGGTGAGCACCGCCGACGGCAGGGCGCTGGCGATCACCCGCGTGGCGCGGGTCCTCAGCCACCTCGACGACGCCGGCTGCCACCTGGTGCTGATGGACCTCGGCTCCGAGGTCAACGAGCTGACGACCTACGCGATGGAGGCCGCCCAGCGCATCTATTACGTCATCACGCCCACCGCCAGCTCGGTCCAGGACGCCTACCGCGGCGTCGAGGTGCTGCGCCGGATGGGCCAGCGGCGCAAGCTGCGGATCGTCCTCAACCAGGCGCGGGGGTCGTTCGACACCGGCGAGATGATGGCCGACCTCGGCCTGCGCCTCGACGCCCGGGTCAAGCGCGACGAGGCCTTCGTCGAGGCCGAGACCCGCCACCAGCCCGCGTGCCTCGGCGGCGCCACCGCCATCGCCGAGCTGGCGGCCGCCATCTACCCCGCGCTGGCGCTGGCGGCGACCGCGCGGCCCAACCTGTGGAGGCGCCTGCTTGAGCGCCTCGCCTGAACCCCGGACGCGGCCCGACGACGCGGTCCGGGTGCGGGTCCGCAACCGCCTCAGCCTGACCCTCGACGCCGAGGTCGCCAATCCCTTCAGCACCGCGCCCGACCGCCTGCCGCGGATCCGCGCCAAGGTCGAGGAGGCGCTGCGCGAGGAGGCGCTGGGCGACGACCCGGACTCGGTCGACTGGCTGATGGACGAGCTGGTCGGGCTCGGTCCGCTGCAGCGCCACATGGACGACCCGGCGGTCAGCGATATCCTGGTCAACCGCTGGGACGAGGTCTACGTCGAACGCCAGGGCCGGCTGTGTCCGACCGCCACGCGCTTTCGCGACCAGGCGCACCTGGAACAGATGATCCAGAAGATCGTCGCGCTGGTGGGCCGCGAGATCAGCGTCGAGAAGCCGCTGGTCGACGCGCGCATGGTCGACGGCAGCCGCGCCAACGCGGTCTACGCGCCGGTCGGCGGCCCCACGCTGTGCATCCGCAAGTTCAACCACCTGGTCCTCGACCTGACTCCTGCCGGCGGCGGCCGGCTCGACTGGGTCGGCGCCGGCGGGATGTCGGGGGCGATGGCCGAGTTCCTGGCCGCGATGGCCCGGGCCCGCGCCAACATCCTGGTCAGCGGCGCCACCGGCGCGGGCAAGAGCACGCTGCTGCGATCGCTGGTCGGGGCCATCCCTCCCGACGAGCGCGTGGTGACCATCGAGGACACCGCCGAGCTGGAGCTCGACAACCGGCACTGGGTCAAGCTGGAGTGCGTCCACAGCCGGACGCTCGGCGACGGCGACGGCGGCGACCGTCGCCTGACCGTGGCGGACCTGGTCCAGAACGCGCTGCGGATGCGTCCCGACCGCCTGATCATCGGCGAGATCCGCCACAGCCGCGAGGCCTACTACACGCTGGAGGCGCTCAACACCGGGCACGACGGCTCGGCCACCACCATCCACGCCAGCGGCTGCGCCGACGCGCTGGCGCGGCTCGAGCTGCTGGTCACCCGCGACTTCCCCGCGCTGCCGTCGCGCGAGGTGCGCGGCTACATCGCGCGGGTCTTCAATGTCCTGGTCCACGTGCGGCGGCTGCGCAGCGGCCGGCGCTGCGTCACCGAGATCGTGGAGGTGGAGGGCACCGACGCCGCCGGCGACTACCTCGTGCGCCCGGTCTTCACCGCCAGGGTGGAGGAGCGCGACGCAACGCTGACGCCGGTCTTCATCGCCGTCGAGGGCTACCAGCCGGGCGCGCGCCTGCGCCACCGGCTGGAGATGGAAGGGGTGGCGTGGATCTGATCGGCGCGGTGTGCTGCGGGGTCGCGGTCTTCGCGGCGGGCGCGGCGGCGCTGCCCCGCGGCGGCTCGGAGGGACGGCTGCGAGGATGGCATCGCCGCCGCCTCGCCCTCCGCGCCGCCGAGCTGGACCGGGCCCGCCTCGGCCTCGACCCCCGCGTCTTCCACTGGGCCACCCTGCTGGCGCCGCCGGCGGCGCTGGTGGCGGCCTGGCCCTACTCGCCGGTGGTGGCCGTCGCCGGCGGCGCCGCGGCGCTGCTGGCGCCACGTTTCACGATCGGCGTGCTGACCGCGCGGCGGCACGCCAGGAGCGAGCGTGAGGCACCCCACCTGCTCCAGCTGCTGATCGCCAACCTGGGCGCCGGCGGCACCTACTTCGAGGCGCTGCAGGGCGCGCGAGCCGGCCTGCGCGACCGCTGGCTCGCCGAGGACCTCGGCGGCGTGGTCCGCCAGTTCCTCCTCGACGTGCCGCTGGACCAGGCCCTGCGCGCCGCCCGGCGCCGGATCGCCGGCCGCAACCTCGGCCTGGTCTGGGACAACCTGACCATCTGCGTGGCCCAGAAGATCCCCACCGACCGCGCCCGCGACCTGCTCCTGGACGTGTCGACCACGGTGCGCTACAACGTCCAGCTGGCCGGCGAGGTGCGGGCCCAGACCAGCGGCCAGCGCGTCCAGATCTGGATCCTGGCGCTGCTGGTGCCGGCGATCTACCTCTACCTGCGGCTGGTCAGCCCTTACTTCCTGAGCGTGCTGGATGAGACCTGGACCGGCCGCTACGTCCTCCTCCCCGGCGCCGCCGCGCTCGAGGCGCTGGGGATCTACCTCAGCTTCCGACTCAGCCGGGTGACGGTGTGACGCGTGCATCCGGTCGTGGCGTCGACGGCGGCCGAGGAATCCGGTGCGGGTGATCGGCGCGCTGATGGCCGCGCTGGCCACGGCCTGCTTCCTCGCCGCCGTGGCGCCGCGGCCGCGCGCCTGGCGACCGGCGCGGGCGGAGCTCGACTTCATCCGCGACAGCACGCACGAATCGCGCCGCGGGCAGGCCCCTGACGAGATCGGCAGGAGGCTGCTCCGGGCCCTGACCCGCAGGCTGGGTCTCCGCGAGGGCCTGGTCCGCCGCCAGGACCTGGTCGAAGCCGGCCTCGATCCGGAGACCGTCAGCCCGGCGGAGGTCGTGGCGCTGAAGCTGCTCGGCGGCACCGCCGCCGCCCTGGCCACGCTGGTCCTCAGCGCCGCGCTGCCGACCCTGCTGCTGCTGGCGCCGGCGGCCGGCTGGGCCGGCTTCCTCCTGCCCAGCCTCTGGCTCCGCCGGCGGCGCCGCCGGCGCCAGGCCCAGGTCCTGGCCGAGCTCCCCGACCTGGTCGGCCTGCTGCGCGCCTTCGTCAGCGCCCAGGTCCCGCTGGAGCAGGCGCTCAACCTGATCTCCGCCCAGCTCGCGGAGGGCGACCCCGCCAACATCCTGGCCGCCGAGCTGCGCCGCGCCCTGGGCGAGTACGGCCTCGGCCGCACCATCGACGAGAGCCTGGCCGCGATGGCCGACCGCCTCGGCACCGACGAGCTGCACACCGTGGCCGGCGCGATCGCCCAGGGCAAGCGCCTCGGCCGCGGGATGGAGCTGGTCCTCCGCGACCAGGAGCTCCTGCTGCGGATGAGCCAGCGCAACCGCGCCGCCGCCGCGGCGTCGCAGATCTCCACCCGCCTGATGGGCGTGCTGGTCGGCGTCTACCTGCCGGAGTTCGTGATCCTGGTCATGGTGCCCCTGTTCTGGGGGATCATCATCCAACTGGGTCCCGCTTGATCCAGCGCCGGCAACGATCGGGTCCGCCGCCGATGACGCAATGACGGTGCCGCCCCGGGGGAGAGCGCGCGTTCGGATGGCGCCGGCGTTCGCCGCGCCCGGCTCCGTCAGCCCCTGACCGCCGCCACCAGCTCCCTCAGGCCCGGGTGGCGCTCGGCGAGCGAGGAGCGGAGATAGACGCGCGCGAACTCGCGGCTGGGGCTGACCGGCTGACCCGCCTCCCGGGCCAGCAGCAGCGCCTCGCCGGGGCCCCGCAGGTCGTCGAACCACACTCCGTCTCGGAGCCGCACCGGGCCGGAGCCGCTCTCCAGCCGGTAGACCCCTGACGGCAGGGCCGAGCCGCGGCCGGCCTCGCGCCCCAGCCGGTGGATGATCACCTGGGACGCCTCAGGGAGCGCGGGGCGGTCGGCCGCCGCGTCGGGTCGGCCGGCGCCCGCCACCACCAGGTCCACGTCGTCCGCCCCGACCTCGCCGGCACCAGGCGCGGCGAGCACGGCGGCGAGGTGCCGCAGCAGCAGGCCGGGACGACCGGCCTCGACCTCCATCTGGGTCGCCAGCGGGATGGAGGCCACCAGGCGCGGGTTGGTCTCGATGACCACCGGGCCGTCGTCGCCGAGGACGAAGTCGACGCCGAAGAGGCCGGCGTAGCCCGCCGCGGACAGCGGGGCGGCGAGGGCGGCGAGGACCTCGTGGACGTCGCCGCTCCAGGCGCGCAGCGCGGCGGCGCCCCAGGCGTTGCCACACGATCCCAGCGGCATCGGCGTCAGCCAGTCGATGCCGGTGACCTGCCGGCAGGGCTCGATCCAGTCCAGCAGCGCCGGTCCACCCGGCGGCCCGGCGACCCCGGTGGCGGTGAAGGGCAGGCCCTCGACGTAGCCGGCGACCCGCACCGGGCGGTTGCCCTCAGCCGCCAGCGCCACCCGCAGCTCCTCGTCGTCGCGCGCCATCCAGGTGCGCTGGCCGGCGTTGCCGCGGGCGCCCTGGAGCACCAGGCGCGGACCGAAGCGCGCCGACAGCGCGGCGAAGGTCAGACCGGCGGGCTGGTCGACCACCTCCCACTCCGGCGTCGCCAGCCCGGCGCGCCGGGCGGTCTCGACGAACGCCAGCTTGTTCTCGAAGGCCCGCGCGGCGGGGGTGTCGCCGCCGAGCAGCCGGGCTCCGGCTCCGGCCACCGCGGCCGCCAGCCGCAGGTTGGGCTTGAAGGCGACGACCCCGAGCCGGCCCGCCGCGGCGCAGAACCGCGCGGTCGCGGGGTGGGCGAAGAGGTCGGCCGTGGACGCGCCGGACAGGGTCTCCGGGTCGGCGTGCTCCGCGAGGCAGAACACCTCCACCCCGCGCGCGCGCAGCACGTCGACGGCGTCGCAGCGCTGGATGCAGAGCAGCGCGGTTTCCGGCAGCACCCGCTCCAGCCCCGACGCGATCCAGAGGTCGTGCGCCGCCACCGCCGGCCGCAGGCCCCGGGCGGCGAGGGTGGCGCGGACGGCGTCGGAACCGCTCAGCGAGGGCATGTCCGGCGCCAGGTCCTCCCCCGTCGACATCCTGCGCGCCGGCCCTGGCGGCTTGCCGACCGACAGGTTCACGGCCGCCCGGCGGGTCGCCCTCGCGCTCATCCAAAAATCGGCTTGCACGTCGTGGCCGCCGGCCTCCTGGCCGGGATGCGGATCGCTGCTCCCATATGCCATCCCGACCTGCGGATGGCGCCCGCCGGCCAGGTCCGCGACGCGCTCCAACACCGCCGCGAACGAGCCGGCGACCTCCTCCTGGACCGGCGGCGAGTCGAGGGTGGCGCGGCCGGTGAGCACCAAGCAGGGGGATGCCGCCGCCAGGCCGGGCAGCGTGGCGGTCGCCAAGCGCACGCCCGCCAGCGCGGCCCAGCACTCCCTGGCCACGGCATAGCCGGCGTCCCGAAGCCCGGCGCCGGCCGCCGCGATCTCCGCGTCGTCGACCCACCAGGCGGAGCCGCCGCTCGCCCGGACCAGATCGACCACCCGCGCCGTCCGCGGCGACGTCTTGACCCCGAGGTCGCCGACCAGGCTGCGCCGCCCGTCGCCGGGACGGCCGAAGGCCGCGGAAAGGCCGTTGACCAGCCCGGCCTGGACCGGGTGCAGCGGGAGGCGGGCGCCGCGGGCCACGAACACCTCGCCCAGCGCCTGGTAGGTGGTGCCGCTGCTGGCGTAGCCGAAGACCGGGGTGCCCGGCGGGAGCGCGGCGGCCAGCTCCTCCCCCAGCGACCGGAATCCCGCCAGCGCCTCCGGCGACAGCGACGGGCGGAGGTCGCGCCAGCCCCGCACCCGGGAGAGGCGCAGCGCGTGGTTGATCGGCTTTTCCGTCACCACCACCCGGGCGCCGGCGGCGCGCAGCGCGGCCAGCTTGCCCGGCTCGGTCAGCGGCGAGACCAGCGCCACCACCACCACCCCGACCTCCGCGCCGGCGACCGCCGCCGCCAGGGCGGCGTTGCCCGACGAGGAGATGACCGCCACCCGCTCACCCGCCGCCGCGGAGGCGCGCAGCTGCTCCGCCGCGCCGCGGTCCTTGTGCGAGCCGGTGGGGTTGGTGTCCTCGCGCTTGACCACCAGCCGCGGGACGCCCGCCCAGCGCGCCAGCGCGGGCGCGTCCTCCAGGGGCGTGTCGCCGCTCCGGGTCATCCGGCCCGCCGGCGCGCGGCGTCGCTAGACTTGGCGGCGATGGGAAGCTGCCCCGACTGCAACACCAGGATCGCCCTCGCCCAGCCGGCGCTGGGCGAGATCGTTGTGTGCAGCGGCTGCGGCGCCGACCTCGAGGTCATCAGCGTCGAGCCCCTGACCTTCGAGGTCTACGAGCAGGAGGAGAAGTAGCGTCGCGGCCCGGCCGCGAGGTCACCGATCGACCTCCGCCAGCGTCACCTCTCGGACCACGCGCTTGAACCCGGTGTCCTCGTCGGCGCCGACGTAGTAGCGGGTGAAGAAGCCCGGGCACGCCGGGGAGAGCAGCACCGAGTCGCCCGGCCGCGCGACCTCGACGGCGCGGCGCACCGCGTCCTCCAGGTTCTCGGCGCTCTCGACCGCGACCCTGACGCCGCGCAGGCCGGCGACGATGCGGTCGGTGCCGGGTCCTGGCAGGGCCAGCGCGAGCTTGACGGCGTGACCCGCGGCGCGCGCCAGGTCGGCGCTGTCCAGCCCCTTGTCGTCGCCGCCGAAGATCCAGACCACGCCGCTGTCGAGCGTCCGGAGCGCGGCCGCGCTGGCGGTCGGTGTGGTGCTGTTGAGGTCGTCGTAGAAGCGCACGCCGTCCTTGTCCCAGATGAACTGGATGCGGTGCTTGAGACCGCGAAAGCTGCGCGCCGTGTCGGCGACCGCGTCGGGAGCCGCGCCCAGGGCCAGCGCGGTGGTCGCCGCGGCCGCCACATTCATCGCGTTGTGGGCGCCCGGCAGCGACAGCCCGGCGCGGTCGATGCTGAGGTCGGCGTCCATCCCGACCGACAGCAACCGGTCCGGCGCGACCAGCACGCCGCGGTCCGGCGCGAGTCCCGCCCCGGCGGCGCCGACGTGCTCACCGAACCACAGCACCCGCGCCGGGGTGCGGGCGGCCATCGCGCGCGTCACGTCGAGGTCGGCGTTGAGCACCGCGATGCCGCCGGCGTCCTGATACGCGACCAGGCCGGTCTTGGCCTCGACGTATCCCTCCCACCCGCCGTGCTCGTCGAGGTGGTTGGGAAAGACGTTGGTGACCACCGCGACGTCCGGGCTGCGCCGCAGCATCTTGAGGTGGCGGTTGCTGACCTCCAGGACCAGCACCGTCGCGGGCGACAGGTCACGCAGCCGGCCCAGCGCCTGCTGGCCGTGACGGTCGTTCCCGGCCATCACCACCTCACGTCCGGCGCGGACCAGCATCTCGCCGAGCAGCCGGGTGGTGGTGGACTTGCCGTTGCTGCCGGTGACGCCCACCACCGGCCCCGGCGCCAGCGCGAGGTACAGCTGGGCCAGGCTGAAGAAGCGCTCCCGCAGCGCCGGCGATTCGAGCAGCGGACGGTTGGCGGGATACAGGTACCAGCCCTGGGTGACGGCGATCGCGTCGGCGCCGTCGATGCCCTCCAGGTAATGGTCTCGCAGGCGCAGGTCGACGGCGCCGCGCAGGCGCGCCAGCATCGCCTCGCGCTCGGCCATCGGCCAGCCGACGTGGACCCGCTTGAACGCGCGGTCGAAGTCGTTGGCCGCCGCGAAGTCGTGGCCGACGAGGTTGGTGAACCGGTGCTCCAGCAGGAACAGCAACAGGTGCGCGCCCTCGACGCTGCCGGCGCCGACGACGTGCACGCGCCGGTCGCGCAGCGCGTCGAGGTCGGCCCAGGAGGCGATCCGGTCACCGAGGTTGGCGGGCTTCTCGACCGGGATTTCAGGCATGCAGCAGCACCGGCCGGCGGCAGCCCTGGTGCCGGTACCGCAGCGCGTTGTCGGCAAGGCTCTCCTCGACCACGCGGTGCTCGGTGCGGCAGGCGTGCAGCACCGTGTCCGGCGAGGTCAGCAGCATGACGTGGCCGACGCGCTGGCCCAGCGGTGTGGCGAACACCAGGTCGCCGGCGGCGCGCTCGTCGGCTGCCACCCGCAGCCCCACCCGGCGCTGGTCAGCCGTGTGCTTGGGGAGGAGAACCTGGGTGGCGTCGCTGAAGACGCGCTGCACCAGGCCCGAGCAGTCGTAACCCGCCGGCGTCGTGCCGCCCCACCGGTAGGGCGCGCCGAGCCGCGCCCGGGCGCCGGCCAGGAGCGCGTCGAGCACCCCGGTCGCGGGCGGCTCCGGCTCGCCGTCGCGTCGCCCCCAGGGCCGTGCGCCGGGTGGGGGTGACGGCAGCGCGGCCGGCGGCGGCGCCGCAGGTAGCAGCGCGGCGGGTGGCAGCGCGGCGGGCGGCGGCAGCACGGCGGCACCCGCCTCCGCGCGCGCCACCCCACCCCAGGCCGCCCGCGCCGCCCCGGTTTCGACCTCGCGCACCGCCGCCGCCGGCGTCCAGCCCAGGGTCAGGTCCCGGCCCTGCAGCAGCGCCGCGCCGCCCGCCCGTCCGAGCAGCCGCAGGGGCCCGTCCTCCGCCAGGTACTCCGTCTGCCGCGCGGCGTCCTCGCCGATCCGCGCCGGGTCGCGCCAGAGCTCCAGCGCACCACCCCCCGCGGCCTCGACCCAGCCCAGCTCCAGCTCCGCCGCCGGGTCCGCCACCACCGCCACCTCGACCGCCCCGCCGTGCTCGCGCGCCAGCCGGGCCACGGCCTCGGCCTGGCGCCAGGTCAGCACCCGGCCCCGCAGCACGATCCGGTCGGCCTCGGCGAGCGCCGCGACGGCGAACGCCGGCAGCGGCGCCGCGGCCTGCTCCGCCGCCAGGGCGGCCAGCGCGTCGCGCAGGCCGGTCGGTCCGGTCAGCGCCGCGCCATCACGCCGCGGCCTCACGGTCCAGCAGCGGCAGCAGCTCGTCGAGGCGGCGGATGGCGACGCAGTCGGGACGCTCGACGGCGCCGTCGCGGTCCAGCCACACCGGCGTCATCCCCGCCGCGCGGGCCCCCAGCACGTCGGCCCAGTAGCTGTCGCCGACGTACCAGACCGCCTCGGCCGCCACCTCCAGGCGGCGCGCGGCCAGCGCGAAGATGCGCGGGTCGGGCTTCATCAGGCCGACCTCGGTGGAGCACACCACGGTCTCGAAGAACTGGGTCAGGTCATGGCGGGCGCAGAGCGCGTGGAGGGTGTCGACGAAGTTGGATATGACCGCCATCCGGGTGCCCCGGCGGCGAAGCTCGCGGAGGGTCGCCGGCACCTCGGGGAAGGGTTCCCAGGCGTCCGGGCTCCAGGCCCGGGTGAAGCTCCGCCGCGAGAGCTCGGCGTGGGCGGCGGCCGGCACCCCGACGCGGTCCAGGATGCGGCTGGTGTACTCGGTCCAGAACTCCACCGCGGCCGGCATCGAGGTCTCGAAGTCCCGCCCCGAGCGTACCGCCGCCAGGTAGTGGGCCCGCGCCTCCAGCAGCGCTCCCGCCAGCGCCTGGGGGTCGACGGCGTGGCCCTCGGCCACCAGCAGCTCGGTCAGCGCCGGGCGCGCGTCATAGCTGTGGCGCAGGAGGGTGTAGCCCATGTCGAAGCAGATGGCGGCGGGCGGTTCCATCGCTCGAAGCGTAACAGGGGCCAACTCCCCCGAGGCCCGCTCGCGGGTGGTGGCTAGCCCCCTCCGGCGACCGCCAGGGCGGCGGGCATCAGCAGCAGCGCCGCCGCGCGATCGTAGTCCGCGCCGACCTCGTCGTAGAGCCGCGCCAGCCGTCCCGCGGTGGCCTCCCAGGAGTAGGACTGGGCCACCCGGCGGCCGGCGACGCCCATCACCGCGCGCCGGGAGTCGTCCCGGAGCAGGCGCAGCATCGCGGCGGCGTAGTCGTGGGGGTCGTGGCGGGGGATGGTGTAGCCGCTGATCCCGTCCAGCACCAGCTGCCGCAGCCCGCCGACCCGCGACGCCACCACCGGGGTCTGGCAGGCCTGGGCCTCGATCGCCACGAACCCGAAGGACTCGCTGTAAGAGGGCACGCAGCAGACGTCGGCCAGGCTGTAGTAGGCCGGCAGCTGGTCGTGGCCGACGGTGCCCAGGAAGCTGACCCGGTCGGCGATGCCCAGCTCCCGGCAGAGCGCGACCAGGCGGGCGCGCTCGCCGCCGTGGGCCGCGGCCTCGGCCTGGCCGTTGCCGCTGTCGGAGCCCAGGACCAGCAGCCGCAGGCTCAGCGCGGGCGCCTGGCGGAGCATCTCGGCGAAGGCCAGGGCCAGGGTCTCGACCCCCTTGAGCCGTTCCAGCCGGCCGGTGAAGAGCACCACACGGTCGGCCTCGGCGATGCCCAGGCGGCGGCGCAGGGCGGCGGGGTCGACGGGCCGGAAGCGCTCCAGGTCGACCCCCGGAGGGACGATCGCGACGCAGCTGCGGCCGGCGCCGTAGAGCTCCGCCAGGTCCTCGACCTCCTGGGCCGTGGGCGCGATCAGGCGGTTGCAGGTGCGGACGATCTCCTCCTCCACCGCGATCCGCTGGAGCGGCTCGGGCGCGGCGCCGGGGGGCCGGTCGCGGTCCTTGACCCGGGCCCAGGTGTGGGCCATGTGCAGCCAGGGCACCCCCCACATCTCGGAGAGGCGCTGCCCGACCCAGCCGCTGAGCCAGTAGTGGGAGTGGATGGCGCGGTACTCGATGCCCTCGGCGCGGGCGTGGGCGGCGACGCCCCGGAGGAAGTCGGGGAGGTTGTAGAACAGCCCCGCCTTGTCGATCGGGGCCACCGGCCCGGCCGGGACGTGGATCAGCCGGCAGCCCGCGGGCACGTCGGCCTCGGGGATCGCGCCGGCGTCCTCCATCCGGGTGTAGACGTGGCTCGGCACGCCGCGGTCGGCCAGCGCCTGGGTGACGGCGCGGACGTAGACGCTCATCCCGCCGTTCTCGGCGCCCCCGACCTCCGACCAGGGGCAGGAGTGCACCGTCAGGACGGCGACCGGCCGCCGGTCCACCCGGCTCATGCCAGCGCCACCCGGAAGTGGTGCAGGGGCACGTCCCGGGCGCCGAGGTCGTACTTGTAGCGCTCGTTGCCGCGGAGGAAGTCGACCTCCTGGAGCCCCTGCTCGATGCTCAGCCGGACCTGCTCGCTCATCAGCACGAAGCCCGCGCTGAGCCGGTTGAAGGCGGGGTCGTAGCCGGAGTTGTAGAGCAGCAGCCGGCCCCGGTAGACGAAGCCCAGCACCGCCGCCACCGGCCGGCCCTCGGGCTGGATCTCCGCCTCCGGGGCCCCCGAGGCTCCTGGTCCTGGGGGTGGAAACCCTGGTTCGCGGGGCGCGAACTCCATCAGCCGCAGGGCCAGCCAGCCGCGCTCGTGGAGGTGGCGGGCGATGTGGCGGAAGAAGCTCTCCACCCGCCCGACCAGGAAGTCGTCCTTGGCCCGGCTGCTCTTGCGGTGGAGGTCGAAGAACAGCGAGAGGTGGCGGTCGAGGTCGTCGGCGCCGGTCTCCCGCACCGTCCAGGCGCCGGCCTCCTGGAGCCGGCGACGCTTGCGCCGCAGCTCGTGGCGGCGGTCCTTGTCGAGGCTGGCCAGGTAGGCATCCCAGTCGCCGGGCAGGAGGATCCGGGGGCTGACCTCCTCCTCCTCCTCCACGTATTCCAGGTTCATAGTCTCGGCTGCCGTCTTCAGGGTCCTCAGGGTTGCGCTGTCGGGTCGGAGGAAGTGGAAATCGAGCGTGAGGCCCGGCCATTCCCGCCAGTAGGCCAGGAAGGCGCAGCCGACCGCCTGCTCCAGGCCGGCCTCGACGATGAAGCCGAGGTAGTCGGTGACCTCCAGGCCGCCGCCGAAGCGGACGCAGGTCCGGCCCTCCTCCTGCTCCAGGTAGGTAGGCGCGATCCCCACCAGGCGACCCTCCTGGCGGAAGGCCAGGATCCGCAGCGGGCGGTCACCACCCAGCTCGCTCCACCAGGTGTGCTGCCAGACCCAGGTCAGGAAGATGTTGTCCTCGGCGGCGCGGTCCTCGAGGTCGGTCCACTCGGCGCAGAGGAGGTCGAAGTCCTCCCACTCGGTGTGGACGCTGAGGGTCAGCGCCGGCGCGTCGTCCGGCGTACAGCCGTCGGGCGCCGCGCCACTCACGGTCGCCGCCATGGGAAGTATCCTAACCGCGACCATCATGCCCTCCCGTATCGTCTTCCTCTTCTCCGACACCGGCGGAGGGCACCGGGCCTCGGCGCGGGCCGTGGCCTCCGCCCTCGAGCTCGAGTACCCCGGCCGTTTCCAGGTCGAGCTCCTCGACCCCTTCACCAATGGCAGCCATCCCTTCCTGAAATGGCTGGTGTACCGCTATGGATTCCTGATCAAGTACGTGCCGCCGCTGTGGGGGGCGATCTTCCACCTGACCGACAGCCGGGCGGCGCTGAAGGCGGCGATCCGGGTCCTGGGGCGGCAGTTCCGGCCGGGGATGAAGGCCAACCTGGCCGAGCCGCCGGCGGCCGTGGTCTCCTTCCACCCGCTGACCAACCACGTGGTCATCGAGACCCTCCACGAGCTGGGGTTGAAGCTGCCCTTCATCACCGTGGTGACCGACATGAGCGACTTCCACCGTGGCTGGCTCTCGCCCCAGGCCGACATGGTGGTGGTGCCGTCGGCGGAGTCGCGGCGCTACTGCGTGTCCAAGGGTCTCGACCCCCGCAAGGTCTTCAGCGCCGGGCTGCCGGTCGACCCCGGCTTCACCGGGCCGCTGCCGCGCCCCGAGCGCCGGCTGCTGCGCGAGCGCCTGGGGCTGGCCGACACCCCGACCCTGCTCCTGGTCAGCGGCGGCGAAGGCGCCGGCCGGCTGGGCCGGCAGGCGATCGCCCTCGACGCCGCCGGGCTGGGGCTGCAGCTGCTGGTGGTCTGCGGGCGCAACCAGCGGCTGCGGGCCAGGCTCGCGCGCCGGAAATGGCGCGGCGCGGTCCACGTTATGGGCTTCGTCGACAACATGCCGGAGCTGATGCAGGCCTCCGACGCGATCGTCTCCAAGGCCGGCCCCGGCACCATCGCAGAGGCCCTGGTCAGCGGGCTGCCGCTGTTCCTCACCTCCTACGTCCCGGGCCAGGAGGAGGGCAACGTCCACTTCGTGCTGGAGCAGAAGGTCGGCTGGTACGTCCCCCGCGTCCGCAGGCTGGTCCGCCAGGTGCGCCAGGCCTTCGCCGAGGATCACGAGGAGCTGGAGCGGATGCAGGGCCGCGCCGACCGCGTCGGCCGCCCCCAGGCCGCGGTGGAGATCGCCCAGCTCATCGCCGCCGCGGTCGAGCCGCCGGCGGCGGCGGACTTCTGAGGGTTGGCTCCGGCCGCTCCATGCGGCGGTGGACTTAGCGTCGCCGGGCGTCAGCGTCGCCGGGCGTCAGCCTCGCCGGGCGCGGGGCGGCCCTAGGCGGTCGGGACCGCGGTGACCACGATGCGCTGATTGTCGACGTAGAGCGGCCAGCAGGAGAACAGGGTCAGGGTCGCGGTCGGCGTGGGGTCGAGGATGCTGATGGCGGTCGGCGGCACCAGGCGCTGGCCGGTGACGGTGTACTGCTGGGTGGTGCCGGAGGGGAGACGGACGGTGATGGTGTCGCCCGGCTTGAGCTGTTTGAGCTTGCCGAAGACGCCGCCCTCGATGTCGTCGTGGCCGTAGAGCACGGCGTTGGCGGGGCCGCCGAGCGGGGACGAGAACGAGTAGTGGGTGACCGCCAGGCCGGGGGCGATCTGCATCCGGCGCTGGGCGTCGAGGCCGCGGTCGTAGATCGCGATGTCCGCCAGCTGGAGGGCGGGGATGGTGAGCCAGCCGACCGGGCCGTCGGAGGCGGCGGTGACGGTGGTCTGGCTGCGGTCGGCCGCCAGGGCGGCCAGCGCCGAGGGGTTGGGGCTGGGCTCGGCCGCCAGGCCGGCGGGAGTGTTCCGGGCGGCGGCGGGATGGGCGGTCAGCCGGGGCAGGGCGGCGACGGCGCCGAGCAGCGCGAACAGCAGGAGGTAGGCGATCAGCATCGACCGGCCCAGCCCGGCGCCGATCTGGTCGGTCTCTCTGGCCCCGCTCATCGTCATCTCAGCTTATCCTCCGTCACAGCGCGGCGTCGCACACCATCCGGAAGTCGCAGTGGCGGCACTTCCAGGGCTCCGGCCGGGGGCTGAACTCGCCGGCCATGATGCCGGCGGCGGCCACCTCGGCGACCTCCCGGTCGGCGTCCAGCTGGGAGCTGGTCTTGAGCACCGGGACCTCGGTGCCGTCGAGGTTGCAGATCGCCAGCTCCACCGGGCCCAGCCCCAGGACCCGGTCGGCGGCGATGGCGTAGAGCCCGAGCTGGAGGTCGCGCTCCAGCTCCCACTCGGGACGGGGCTCGCCGGTCTTGTAGTCCAGCAGCCGGTAGCCGTCCCGCCGGCGGTCGATGCGGTCGATGCGGCCGTTGACCCGGAACCCCGAGAGGCGGAGGGTGAAGGGCTGCTCGGGGTCGAGGTGGAGGTCACGGCCGGAGAGGCGGCCCCGGGCGTGGAGGGCGCGGACGAAGTCGCGGCCCCGCTCGCGCCAGAGGTCGGCGTTGACCGGGTCGGGGAAGCGGACGGCGTCGAAGGCCGAGTCGAAGACCGCCAGGCACTCCGCCAGCGGCGCCTGGGCGCCGGCGGCCTCGCCCGCCAGGGTGGCGCGGCGCGAGTCGCCGAGGATCCGGGCCAGGGCGGCGTGGGCCACCTTGCCGAACTCCAGCTCGGCCGAAGGCCGGGCCGGCAGGTGGTAGACGTTGGCGTACTGGTAGGCCCGCGGGCAGCGCCGGTAGGCCTCCAGCTGGCTGTAGCTGACGGCCAGCTCGGGCACCTCGGGATGGGAGATCGGCAGCGCCGCCTGGGCCGCCGCCGGCGCGGGCTCGGGCGCCACCGCCGGCGCCGGCTCGGGACGGGGCGGGTGGGCCACCGATCCGTCGGGCCCGGGCAGCAGGCCGAGCTCGACCAGGAAGCGCGACGGCTTCCAGCGCTTGCCGCCCTCGTAGCGCGCGGCGGCGGAGAACAGGGCGTGGCGCCGGGCCCGGGTCAGGGCGACGTAGGCCAGGCGGCGCTCCTCGGCCACGTGCTGGTCGCGCGACGGCGCCTCCTCCTGGATCAGCTGGCCGGCCAGGGTCAGGCGGTCCGGGAGCTGGCGCAGGGGGAAACGGTCCTCGACCAGGCCGGGGCAGATCACGGCGTCGAACTCCAGGCCCTTGGCCTGGTGCACGGTCATCAGGTTGACCGCCTCGCCGGCGGTCTCGATCTGGGCGATGGCCTGTTGGGCGCCGGACTCCTCGACCCCGTCGAGGTGGCGCATGAAGTGGGCCAGGGTCGACGCCTCGCCGGCCCGGTCGCCCTCGCAGAAGGCCTGGGCCAGCTCCATGAAGCGGTCGACGTTGGCCCCCGCCTGGCGCTTCTGGATCTCCGAGGGGTAGTCCAGCAGGTGGACGTAGCGGGTCAGCTCGAGCAGCTTCATGACCACCTCGTCGGCGCGCTCGCGGTAGCTGACGGCGCGGACCTCGGCCAGCACCTCGCCCAGCCGCGCCAGCGCCGCCGCGTGCTCCGCGAGGCCGGCTCCCGCGCCGTCCGGGTCGCGCCGGGCCAGGCCGGCGAGCGCCGCCTCGATGCCGACGCCGTCGCGCGCCGCCACCGCCGCGAGCCGGCCGATGACCTCCGCCGGCAGCCCCACGCCGGGCATCGCCAGGACCCGGCAGGTGGCCTGGGCCCGGCGGGCGGCGTCGCGCTCGGGGATCGCGTCGGCGACCAGCGTGGGGTCGACCGCCAGCTGCAGGAAGGCGCGCAGGTCCTTGATCTCCGGCTGGTCGAGGAAGCCGCGCCCGCCCGAGAGCTGGTACGGGATCCCCGCCCGCTGCAGCGCCCGCATCATCGGCCGCAGCTGGGCGTTGGTGCGGACCAGGATCGCGATCTCACCGGCCGCCACGCGCTCCGCGCCCGCCGGCTCCCCGGCGGGGCCCGTCCGCTCCCCGGCGGGGCCCTCCATCAGCTCGACCACCCGCTCGGTGACCCAGGCCACCTCGTGGTCGCGGTCGGGCGCCTGGTAGAGGCGCGCCGCCGGGCCCTGGCGCTCGCTGACGATCCGCTTGCCGACCCGCTCGGGGTTGTGGGCGATCAGCCGGTGGGCCGGTTCCAGGACCTCCGCGGTGCTGCGGTAGTTGCGCTCCAGCCGCACGATCGCGGTGCCGGGATAGACCCGCCGGAACCGCCGCAGGTTGGCCACCGAGGCGCCCCGGAACTTGTAGATCGACTGGTCGTCGTCGCCGACGACGCAGATGTTGCCCTCGGGCCCGGCCAGCAGCTCGACCAGCCGGAGCTGGGCGAAGTTGGTGTCCTGGAACTCGTCGACCATGACCTGGGTGAAGCGCTCGCGGCTGCGCGCCAGCACCGCCGGGTCGGACTCCAGCAGCCGCACGGTCCAGTAGATGGTGTCGTCGAAGTCCAGCAGGCCGCGTTCGGTCATCGCCGCCTGGTGGGCCGCGTAGACCTCGGCGATCTGGCCCTGGGCCTCGGCGCCCAGGTGGTGGCCGGCCGCCAGCTCCCGCGCCGCCGCCAGGTACTCGTCGGGCCCGGCCATCTCCTGCTTGGCCCGCTCCAGGAGCTTGACCAGGTCGGGCACCACGTCGCGCGGCCGGGGCAGGTGGTACAGCTCCGCCGGGCGGAGCCGCTCCAGCACCTCGCACATCGTCAGGTAGCGGTCGACGTCGCCGGCCAGCCGAAATGGGAAGGGGATCGGCAGGCCGGCGCCGTTCTCCTGCAGGAAGCGCAGCGCGAAGGCATGGAAGGTGCTGACCCGAAGCTCGGCGAAGCCGGTCTCGCAGAGGGTCGAGATGCGGTCCTCCATCTCCCGCGCGGCCTTCTCGGTGAAGGTCAGCACGACCACGTTGTCGGTGCCGGTGCCGGGCCGGTCGAGGAGGTTGCGGTAGCGGTGGGTGATGACCCGGGTCTTGCCGGTGCCGGGCCCGGCCAGCACCAGGAGCTGGCCGGTCAGGGTGGTGCATGCGGCCAGCTGCTCGGGGTTGAGGCGCTCGGTGGTGGCGGTCGCCGTCAAGGCCGCGGGCGCAGGATCGCGAGCGGGAGGATCACGCCGGCTTCTCGCCCGGCGGTGAGGTGGCGAGGCGGAAGCTGATGTCGCCGACCACCCGCTCGCCGATCGCCAGGTTGAGCCGCGCGGCGATGTCCAGGCGCTGGAGGCGGAGCTGGTGCGACAGCGCCGGGCTGGCGGTCTCGACGGTCAGCTTGCCGCGGGCGAAGTTGACCACCCGGCTCTGCCGGGCCACGCCCTCGCCGACCACCCGCTCCCAGGCCAGGGTGACCTGGACCTGGCGGGCGCGGGTCTTGAGCCCCAGACGCGCCAGCGCTGGGACCATGAGGTCCGCCAGGGCCGTCGGACCGGGGTCCTGCGAGGGGCGTCGGCGGGGGCGGGGCCGGCTCTCGTAGGGGGTGTCCTCGGAGGTCACCGCGCGGGCTCCCAGACGGGGCCCGTCACGCAAGCGCCCCCGCGACCACCCGCCGGGGTCGCACGCGGTCCAGGAACTCGGCCGGAAAATAAGCTTCCTCGGCCGTGGTGATGACCGTCTGCGGCGATCCCTCGACCACCTCCAGGAGGTGCCGGCGGCGGGGCGCGTCGAGCTCCGACATGACGTCGTCCAGGAGCAGCACCGGTGGCGTCCCGGAGGCCGCCAGGAGGCGGACCTCGGCCAGCTTGAAGGCCAGGATGGCGGTCCGCTGCTGGCCCTGGGAGGCGTGGCTGGCGGCGGTCATCCCGCCGAGCAGGAACTCCAGGTCGTCGCGGTGGGGCCCGGCCACGGTCATCCCCCGGGCCAGCTCCTCGCGCCGCCGGGCCCGCAGCTCGTCCCGGATCGCGGCGCCGGGATCGGCCTCGTCGTCGACGCTGGGGGCGTAGCGCACGTCCAGATTCTCGCCGCCGGCGATCTCGGCGCAGCAGGCCGAGATCAGCGGGGCCAGCTCCGCCAGCCTGCGCCGGCGGGCGGCCACGATCTCGCCGCCGATGCGGCCCGCCTCGTCGGTCCACCAGTCCAGCGCGGACGCCGGCTCGAGGTCCTCGGCCACCCGCTTGAGCAGCTGGTTGCGCTGTTCCACGATCCGGCCGTAGCGGGTCAGCAGCCCGGAATAGCCCGGCTCGGCCTGGCTCAGGAGGCCGTTGAGCAGCCGCCGGCGCCCCTCCCCCGACCCCCGGATCAGGGTCATCTCCTCGGGGTGGAAGAGCACCACCTTGATCATCCCGCCCATGGCGCCGGCGGCCAGCGGCTTCTGGTCCAGCCGCACCGTCCGCTTGGTCCGCTGGCTCGCCGGGCTCCCCGCGGATCCCGGCTCCCGGGGTTGGAGGTCGCGCTCCAGCCTCACCTCGATCTCCCGGGCCCGCCCGTCCTCCTCGTACTCCAGCACCACCCGGCCACCGGTCTGCTCCCACATCACCATCTCGCCCAGGGTCGCCGACCGCGGCGAGCGCCCGGTGGCGGCGGCGTAGATGGCCTCCAGCAGGTTGGTCTTGCCCTGCGCGTTGGCGCCCAGGAAGAGGTTGACCCCCGGGCGCAGCGGCACCCGCTCCCGCAGGTAGTTCCGGAACGCGTAGAGGCTGATCGAGGTCAGCATCACCAAATCATCCCCCAAGGTGGCATTGCCACTGCGATGACCGACGAGGGCCGCTCGGCGGCTTCAGCCAAGGAGCCGCCGAGCAGCGCAGCGAGCGGCCATGAACGGCCGTGAGCGAGCAGCGCAGAAGGCGACGCCGGATCAAGCCGCCCAGCGGCCCGAGACCCTACATCGCCACCCGGACGGGCATGATCACGTACGTGTAGTCGTCGCGGCCGGTGGGCTTGACCAGCCCGGGGCTGAGGGGGCCGTTGAACCCCAGGGTGACCTTCTCGCTGCCGAGCAGGTTGAGCACGTCGAGCAGGTAGCGCGAGTTGAAGGCGATCTGGATGTCGGCGCCGTCGATGTCGGCGGCCACCGAGGCCTGGCTGGAGCCGACCTCGCTGGTGTTGGCGCTGATCGAGATCTCGGAGACCTCGGTCTTGATCCGGACCACGTTGGCGGAGTCGCGGGCGAAGATCGAGACGCCCCGGGTGCGGTCGAGCAGCTCCCTGGTGGAGAGGGTGATCTTGGTGTTGGACTGCTCCGGCACGACCTGGGAGTAGTTGGGGTAGCTGCCCTCGATCAGGCGCGACATCAGGCGCACCTTGGGCAGGGTGAAGAAGACGTTGTTGCGCGCCGCCCCCACGCTCATCTCGACGGTGCCGTCGCCCTTGAGGATCCGGCTCAGCTCCTGCAGCGCCTTGGCCGGGATGATGATCGACTCCGAGCC
>DASZGP010000174.1:0-6304 GCA_035938695.1 Candidatus Dormiibacterota bacterium
TCCGGGCGGCCGTGGAGGCGATGGCCTTCCAGGTCGCCGAGGTGCTGGAGACGATGGCCGCCGACGCCGTGGCGGGGTCCCCGAGGCACCCGGTCCGCGGGGTGCCGGCCCCCGCCGAGCTGCGGGTCGACGGCGGGGCCAGCGTGATGCACACCCTGCTCCAGTTCCAGGCCGACCTGGCCGGCCTGCCGGTGGTCCGCTGCGGCACCGCCGAGACCACCGCGCTGGGCGCCGCCTTCCTCGCCGGCCTGGCCACCGGGGTCTGGTCGAGCCTGGACGAGATCGCCGCGACCTGGGCCGAGAGCGGCCGCTTCACCCCGGGGATGGACGGCTCCGAACGCGCCCGCCGCCTCTCCGGGTGGCGCGCGGCGGTGGCCCAGGCCAGGTCGCGCGGGGGTTCTTGACCAGGATTTACGAATCCTTACTCGATCTGCACCAAATTAACAAAAGAGGTTGGCAAGATACGACTTACAGCCGAGCCCTACTCAATCCCTTCCTTGGAAAAGGCCGAGACCCCCCTCGGCCTTTTCTAATTTAACCCCGACCAGGGCCGGCGGCCGCTCTCACGGGCCGTCCGTAGAATCTGGCCCATGCCGAGGGGCCGCAAGCACTACCTCCTGTACGCGCGCCAGAACTGGCGCGATTCGCGCGTGCTGGTGGCGGTCATCGCCCTGGGCTACACCGGGATCGGCGTCTACGACCTCCTCCGCCACGACGTCGCGGGGGCCTTCACCTTCCTGCTGCCGGCGCCGCTGGCTCTGATCTTCCTGCCCCTGCTCTACGGCTGGACCAAGATCAACTACGTCACCTTCGACGACGACGGCATCTTCATCCGGATCTTCATGCGCCGGACCACGGTGCCCTGGGAGCAGGTCGAGCGGGGCCGCCTGGAGACGATGCAGAAGATCTTCGAGCTGCCCGAGCGCAAGCGCCTGCGCACCGGGATCGTGCGCCGGCTGTACCGGGAGCAGGCGGTCTGCGTCAGGGTCCGGGAGGACGATGCCGACCTCCTCCGCCGCCGCCTCGGCGCCCGCACCATCCCGGCCCGGGAGCTGGTGCTGCCGGTGACCGACGGCGACGGCGCGATGGCCGAGATCAAGCTGCAGCTCACCGCCCACCGGCGCCAGGAGCAGGCCGAGGCGGCGGCCCAGCGCCGGGGCGCCCCGGGCGGCCGGCGGCGCCGGCGATGAGCCAGGCCGAAGCGCCGGCGACGACCGAGGCCCAGGTGCCGGCGATCGACCAGGGCCAGGCGCCGGCGGCGGGCGAGCTCGACGAGAGGCTCTCGCGCCACCTGCCCCGGACCCTGACCCGGCTCGACGTCCGCATCCTCGTCGGGCTGACCGCGGTGGCCTTCCTGCTCCGGCTCCTGAGCCCCATCATGCCCGACTTCCTGACCAACCCGACGGCCTGGCCGCCGGTGCGGGCCTGGGGCCTGGGCCACCCCTACCAGTCGCCCAACGGCTACATCTTCGACGAGGTCTACTTCGCCCAGGACGCCTGCAAGGACCTGGTCGGGATCGACTACCTGGACCCCGAGCCGCCCCTGAGCAAGCTCTTCATCGCCGCCGGGATGGTGGTCGGCGGGACCTGGCTGCACTACGACCAGAACGCGCCGACCGGCGCCGACAGCCCCAAGCTCAAGCCCTGCGAGAGCCAGGGCACGCTGCCCGGCTTCGGTACCTGGGGCTGGCGCCTGACCAGCCTGGTCCTGGGCACCCTGCTGATCCCCCTGATCTACCTGCTCGCCCGCCGCCTCTGGCTCGACCGCTTCTTCGCCACCGCCGCCGCCATCCTGATGGGCTTCGACGGGATGAGCTTCGTGCAGTCGCGGATCGCGATGATCGACGTTGTCGCGATCTTCCTGCTGCTGCTGACCTGTCTGGCCTTCTTCCGCCATCGCGCCGCCAGGAGCGACCGCGAGTGGTACGTCTCGGGGATCGTGCTGGGGCTGATGATCGGCGTCTCGGTCTCGGCCAAGTGGATCACGCTCTCGGCCTGGGGCACCTTCCTGGTCTTCCTGGTCGGCGGCGCCGGCCTGCGCGGCCTGCGCTTCTCGATCCCCGGCACGACCTGGACCTGGGGCGGCACGGCCGTGACCCAGCCCCGCCACGGGCCGGTCGAGCAGGTCTGGCGGTACCTCTACTACGTGGCCGTCTTCGTGGTCCTCCCGCCGATCGTCTACTTCCTGAGCTGGTTCCGCTACGTCACCTACCCGCACTCGGTGCCCAAGCCCGGCGGCGGCTCGTTCCCCACCACCGTGCCGGCGATGACCCTGGCCAAGGTCGGGCCGGTCTGGCTGCCGACCAGCTTCCACCCGGTCAACTGGTTCAACCAGATCGTCCAGCACGACTGGTGGGCCTACGACTACCACCACACCCTGACCGCGACCCACACCTACGGCTCGGCCTGGTACAGCTGGCCGTTCATGCTCCGGCCGGTGGCCTACTACTACCAGGACAACCTGGGCTGCGTCGCCGGCGCCGTGGCCCGGGCCGCCGGCCAGACCGGCTGCGTGCCGCTGCGGGCCGAGGTCTTCAACCTGGGCAACCCCGCGATCTGGTGGGTGGCGATCGCCGCCGTGATCTACTGCGCGGTGGTCGCGGTGCGGGAGCGGAGCTACCCGGCGGCCTTCATCGTGCTCGCCTTCCTGGCCGCCTGGGTGCCGTTCTCGGGGGTCAGCCGGGTGCTCTTCCTGTACCACATGTTCGGCGCGCTGCCCTTCATGATGCTGGCCGTCGCCTTCATGCTGGCCCGGCTGCGCCGCCTCCGGCTCCACGTCCAGGTCGGCTCGCTGCGATTGCCGGCGATCTCCGGCAACCACCTGGCCCAGGCCTACCTGGGCCTGGTGCTGCTGACCTTCGTCTTCTTCTACCCGCTCTGGACCGGGCTGCCGATCTCCGGCGACTCCTGGAACCAGCGGATATGGCTGAACATCCCCGACAGCGTGACCAAGATATCGTGGATCTGAGATGACCGCCGTCCTCGCCGCCTACCTGCTGCTGTGCTGGGCGGCGGGGGTGGGCCTGACCTTCGTCAGCCGGATGCCCTGGCAGCTCGAGGGTCGCCTGGCGGCGGGGCTGCCGCTGGGCTTCGGCGCCGCCGCCATGCTGACCTGGCTGGCCGCCATCCCCGCCGGCATGTCGGGGGTGACCGTGGCGGCCGGCGCGCTGGCGACGGCGGCGACGCTGGCGGCCTGCCTGACCTGGACCCCCTGGCGCGCCCGGCTCTTGCCCGAGCTGGCCGGCGCCCGCGACCGCTGCCGCCGCTACGAGCCGCTGCCGCTGCTGCTCCTGCTGGCGCTGGCGGGGCTGTTCTTCGTGCCCTTCTACGGCCACGCCATGTCGCGCCTGCCAGACGGGCTCTACGCCGGCTACGTCAACATCTGGGGCGACTGGTCGACCCACCTCAGCCTGGCCGGCTACCTCTCCCAGGCCCGCCACGTGCTGCCGCCCCAGAACCCCTTCTTCGCCGGCACCAACCTGACCTACTCCTTCCTGCCCGACCTCTTCTCGGGCGGGCTGACCCACATGGGGATGTCGCTGCCGGGGTCCCTGAGCCTGGTCAGCGCGATCCTCTCGGTGGCCCTGGTGGTGATCTTCTACAGCTTCGCCCTGCGCCTCACCGGCAGCCGCTGGGCGGCGGCCGCGGCGACCCTGCTGCTGTTCCTCAGCGGCGGCACCGGGTTCGCCACCGCGCTCGGCGACATCCATCCCACCGGGCCAGGCCTGCTCGGTTGGCTCGGCGGCGCCGTCAACCTGGTCGCCGCCCCGCCGCACGAGTACACGCTGGACCGCAACGTCGGGTTCCAGTGGCTCAACCCGGTGCTGGCCTACCTGGTGCCGCAGCGGACCACGCTCTTCGGCTGGCCGCTGGGGATGATCGGGCTGGCGGTCCTGTGGTACGGCTGGACCACCCGCTCGCGGCGGGAGATGGCGATCGCCGGGGTGCTGGTTGGGCTGCTGCCGCTGTTCCACATCGCCACCTACCTGGACCTCGGGGTGATCGCCGGGGGGCTGTTCCTGCTCAGCCTGCGGCCGCTCCGCCGGGGCCCGCGGCCGGGCCGGGGCGCCGCCGGCGTGGCGCCGCGCGCCGCCGCGCCATCCGCCCAGCCCGTCGCGCGGGCCGCCGAGCCGCTGCCCCACGCCGGCCCCGGCGCGCTCGCGGTCGCCCCAGCGCTGGGCGCGCCCGGGGTGACCTGGCGCGCGGCGCTGCTGAACCAGTACGGTGGCTGGCTGGCGTTCGTCGCCCTGGCCGCCGTCCTCGGCCTGCCCCAGGCCTGGCTGATCGTGCCCAAGGCCGCGATCGCCCACAGCTTCCCCCGCCTGGAGGTCGGCTGGCTGGCGGTGACCGACCAGTACCACCTCTTCTGGCCCTGGTTCTGGATCATGAACACCGCGCTGCTGATCCCCCTGGCCCTGATCGCCTTCGCCTTCGGCGGCGGCAAACCGCGCCTGCGCCGCTTCCTGGCCCCGGCCTGGCTGCTCTTCGCCATCGCCAACGTGGTGGTCCTGGCGCCCTGGGACTGGGACAACACCAAGTACTTCATCTGGTGGGCGATCCCGATGTGCGTGATGGCCGGCGTGGCGCTGGTCCGGATCGGCCGCCGCGGGGTGGCCTGGACGGCGCTGGCGGCGGTGATGCTGCTGGTCTGCACGGCCTCGGCCGCGCTCGACCTCGACCGCGCCGCCCAGGCCCGGCTCAACCAGCCCGGCCTCCGCTTCCTGGACAACGACGAGCTGGCCACGGCGTCCTGGGCCGAGACCACGCCGGCCGAGGCGGTCTACCTGACCGGCTGGCAGCACAACCACCCGATCCTGACCATGAGCCGGCACGTCGAGGTGATGGGCTACCCCGGCTGGCTCTGGAGCTGGGGCATCAACTACTGCCAGCGCCAGGCCGACGTGGTGGCGATGTACGGCGGCGGCGCCGGCACCCCGGGCCTGCTCAAGCGCTACGGCGTCAGCTACGTGGTCATCGGCCCGGAGGAGCGCGGCAGAGAGGTCACCTGCTACGCCGGCCTCGACGGCCCGGCGGCCAACGCCGCCTACTTCGCCGCCAACTACCCGGTCGCCTACCGCTCGCCGGCCGGGGAGTACCTGGTCTACCGGGTGGGCTGATGGGTCCCGGCTTTACGCGGCGCCCGCCCGCGGGTGAAACTTAGCCGCAATGCTCCTCCGCGTCATCGTCAACGCCGTGGCCCTGCTCGCGGTCTTCTTCCTGCTCTGGGACGTCCGGGGCAACGACGCCATCGTCGCGGCGCTGGTGATGGCGGTGGTGGTGACGCTGATCAACAGCTTCATCCGGCCCGTCATCCTGCTGCTGACGCTGCCGGTCTCGATCTTCACCCTGGGCCTCTTCGCGCTGCTGGTCAACGCCCTGCTGTTCTGGCTCGCGGCCGGCCTGGTGCACATCCACGTCGGCTTCGGCCAGGCTTTCGTGGGCTACCTGCTGTTCGTCGTCGTCTCCTTCGGCCTCAACCAGATCGCGAAGGAACATTGAGCGGCGGGCGCCCTCGCGCGGCGAGGCCTTGAGCCAACGCGTGGCCTTCGGGGTCGAGACGCTCGACCAGCCGGGGGTGCTGGCCAGCGTCACCCGGGTGATCTACGAGCACGGCGCCAACATCACCTACGTCGGTATGACCGAGCGCGGCGGCGACAGCGTGCGGCTCTACTTCGAGGTCGAGAGCGCCGCCGACGAGGGGGCCCTGGAGGCGGCGATCACCTCCCTGCCCCAGGTCGTCGCCCTGCAGCGCGAGCCCAGCTTCGAGAAGGTCTTCGGCAAGCGGGTGATCGTGCTCGGCGGCGGGGCCCAGGTCAGCGCGGTGGTGATGGGCGCGGTCAACGAGGCCGACCGGCACAACATCCGGGGCGAGCGGATCAGCGTCGACACCATCCCGCTGATCGGCGAGGAGCACATCGCCGAGGCGGTGCGGGCGACGGCCCGGCTGCCCCGCGTCGCCTGCCTGGTGCTGGCCGGCAGCCTGATGGGCGGTGACATCACCGAAGCCGTGGTCGAGGTGCGCCGCAAGGGCATCCTGGTGGTCTCGCTGAAGATGGCCGGCTCGGTGGCCGACGTCGCCGACCTGGTCGTCGGCGACCCGCTCCAGGCCGGGGTGATGGCGGTGATGCTGGTGGCCTCCACGGCCAAGCTGGACATCGAGCGCATCCGGGGCAGGTCGTTCTGACCGAGTCGAGCTGGCTCCCGGTCTTCCGCCGCATCGCCGACGCGGTGCAGGCGGCGGTGGCCCCGGTCTGGGGCCGGGAGGAGGCCCGGCGGGTCACCGGCCAGGGCGCCGGCGGCGACG
>DASZGP010000175.1:0-7422 GCA_035938695.1 Candidatus Dormiibacterota bacterium
CGGGTTGACCCGGGGGTCGGCGGTGACGTAGGCCACGTCGACCGCGGCCGAGATCCGCTCCCGCAGCACGCCCCCGGCCGGCGCGGCGAGACCGGGCTGGACCAATGCCGACGTTCCCCAGAAGGCCGCGGCGACGGCCAATGCGATCCTCACCTGTGTCGAGCTCCTGTGTCCGGCTGATTGCTCGCGACTCGCCTTGGGCTTGCCTGGCTGGGGACCGCGGAGCGGGACAGCGGCTCGGACTATGGGGTGAGTGCTGATCGCGCACTCTACGCGCGGGTTCCGGAGTTGGGAATCCGCCGTCGCACACCTGTTGCGGAAAGGGCCGGAACCAGGCGCTAACCTGACCTGGCGTGACCTGGATGGCGATGTCGAAGCCGCTCCGGAGCGGCGCCCTGGGGGCGCTGCTGCTGCTGGCGCCAGGGTGCGCTCCAGGCGGGCCGGCGGGCGCCCGTCGCACGCCCGGCCAGAGCCCGTCCGCGCTGGCCACGCCCTCGGCGCCGGCATCCCCGACCCCGAGCCCGGCGCCGGCCGCCGCCACCGCGTCGGCCGCCCCGGTCCAGGCGGGCTCGGTCTTCCTGATCGTTATGGAGAACAAGACCGCGGCGGCGGCGCTGGACCCTGGCGCCGCCCCCTACACCGCGGCGCTGGCGCGGCGCTACGGGTCGGCCACCGCATACCACGCCGTCAGCCACCCCAGCCTGCCCAACTACCTGGCCCTGACCTCGGGGTCCACCTGGGGAATCGCCGACGACGGGTACCACCGGCTCCCGGCGGGCGGGATCGGCGCCCAGCTCAGCGCCGCCGGGATCCCCTGGCGGGCGTACCTGGAGGGGATGAGCCACGGCTGCTTCGGCGCCGGCACCCGCTACGCCGTCAAGCACAACCCCTTCGCCTACTATGGCGGCGCGTGCCCGCCCAACGTCGTCTCCCTCGACCCCCTGGCCGCCGACCTGCGGGCGGGGACGCCGCGCTTCCTCTACATCAAGCCCGACCTCTGCCACGACACCCACGACTGCCCCGTCGCCAGCGGCGACGCCTGGCTGCGCCAGTGGGTCGGGGCGATCCTCGCCTCACCCGCCTGGCGGGCGGGCGGGACCCTCTTCCTGACCTGGGACGAGGGCACCGGCTCGAACAACCGGGTCGCCGCCCTGGTGATCAGGCCGGACGTGGCCGGGCGGACGTCGGCGCGGGCCTACGACCACTACTCGCTGCTGGCGACGATCGAGGACCTGCTCGGCGTGCCCCGCCTGGGCCAGGCGGCGCGGGCCAATCCGATGCGAGACCTGCTCGGCTAGCGCGGGACCGACGGCGGCGAGACCGACGGCGGCCCCTCTAGCGGCGGGCGGGACCGACGGCGGCCGCTCTAGAGCGGGGGCGCCATGCCCTCGGCACCGGCCACCGCCGGGCCGAAGATGCCGCGGAAGCGGTAGGGCTCGGGGGCCCGGCCCGGCTGCACCACCCAGCACTGGCCGCCGACCCCCGAGGTCACGGCCCGCATCACCGCCTCGGCGATCTCGCTCGGCTGGATCAGCGGGAACCCCGCCTCCTCCAGCCGGGCCCGCTCGCGGTCCACCATCGGGGTGTCGGTGATCCCCGGGCAGACGGCGTTGATCCTGATGTTCTGGCCCTCGTAGACCGGGCCCAGCGACCGCACCAGTCCGACCACCGCGTGCTTGGTCATGCTGTAGAGCGGGTCGACCGGCATCGGCACCACCCCGGCAATGGAGGCCGTCGCCACCACGTCGCCACCGCCGCGCTGGCGCAGCACCGGCAGCACCGCCCGGGCCCCGAAGACCACGCCGTCGACGTTGACCCGGAGCAGGCGG
This sequence comes from Candidatus Dormiibacterota bacterium, assembly GCA_035938695.1. Classification (GTDB taxonomy): domain Bacteria; phylum Chloroflexota; class Dormibacteria; order DASZGP01; family DASZGP01; genus DASZGP01. The sequence goes on from DASZGP010000175.1 coordinate 1,830, forward strand.
CGGTAGCGCTCGTCGGTCAGCTGCTCGAGGTCCGACTCGCCGGTGGTGACCCCGGCGTTGAGGTGGACGATATCGAGCCCGCCCATCCGGTCCACGATCCGCGCCACCGCGCCGGGCCAGGAGGTGGGGTCGCCCACGTCCTCCTCCAGGTACATCTCGCCGGCGCCGGGCGGAGGCTGCTGGAGGTCCATGATCGCCACCCTGGCGCCCTCCTCCTGGAGCCGGCGGACCGTCGCCAGCCCGATCCCCGACGCCCCGCCGGTGACCAGCGCGATGCGGCCGTCGAGAGGGGTCCCGGGGGAGCCCGCTGCGCGGGGTGAAGGCGCGCCCATCAGGCGAGGTCGCCGGCCGGCGGGGTGGTCAGCATGGTGCTGGGGATGTTATCGGGTTGCGGGCGCCGGCGTCCCCCGGCGCGGCGGGGTTCCCGGTTCCTCAGCCCCGGAACGCGGCCCGGCCCGGGTAGACGGCGCGGGCGCCCAGCTCGGCCTCGATCGCCAGCAGGCGGTTGTACTTGGCCACCCGCTCCGAGCGGGACGGCGCCCCGGCCTTGATCTGACCCGAGGCGGTGGCCACCGCGAGGTCGGCGATGGTGGTGTCCTCGGTCTCGCCGGAGCGGTGCGACATCACCGCGCTGTACCCCGCGGCGGCGGCCAGCCGCGTCGCCGAAAGAGTCTCGGTCAGGCTGCCGATCTGGTTGACCTTGACCAGGATGGAGTTGGCCACGCCCTTGTCGATGCCCTCCTGGAGCCGCGCCGGGTTGGTCACGAAGAGGTCGTCGCCGACCAGCTGGACGCGCTCCCCGAGGCGGTCGGTGAGGAGCTTCCAGCCGTCCCAGTCGTCCTCCGCCAGGCCGTCTTCGATGGAGATCACCGGGTAGGCCGAGGTCCAGTCGGCCCAGAGGTCGACCATCTCGGCGCTGGAGAGGGTGCGGCCCTCGCCCGTGAGGTGGTAGGCGCCGCCGCGGTAGAGCTCGCTGGCGGCCGGGTCGAGGGCGATCGCGACGTGCTCGCCGGGGGTATAGCCGGCGGCCTCGATGGCCCGCATCAGGAGGTCCATGGCCTCGCGGTTGGAGCGCAGGTTGGGGGCGAAGCCGCCCTCGTCGCCCTGGCCGGTGGAGAGGCCGGCCGCCTTGACGGCCGCCTTCAGCGCGTGGAAGACCTCGGCCCCGGCGCGCAGCGCCTCGGCGAAGCTGGGCAGGCCGCAGGGCACGATCATGAACTCCTGGAAGTCGACGTTGCTGTCGGCGTGGGCGCCGCCGTTGATGACGTTCAGCAGCGGCACCGGCAGGGTCGCCGCGGCCTCCCCGCCGAGCGACGCGTAGAGCGGCAGCCCGGCGGCGGTGGCGGCGGCGCGGGCCGCCGCCAGGGAGACGCCGAGGATGGCGTTGGCGCCCAGGCGCCCCTTGTTGGGGGTGCCGTCGAGGTCGATCAGGGCCCGGTCGAGGCCGGCCTGGTCGGCGGCGTCGCGACCCCGGACGGCGGACGCGATCTCGCCGTTGACGTTGGCCACCGCCCCCAGCACCCCCTTGCCACCGTAGCGCCGGGGGTCGCCGTCGCGCAGCTCGACCGCCTCGTGGGTCCCGGTCGACGCGCCCGAGGGCACCTTGGCCACGCCGGCCGCACCCCCGCTCAGGACGACCTCGACCTCGACGGTGGGGTTGCCGCGCGAATCCAGCACCTCGCGGGCGCCGACGCTGCTTAGATTGGTGGCCGTGGTCATCTTCACCTCCGAGTCCGATGTCTGACTGGCGCCTGGGCGTCACCCCCGACCAGATGCGGGAGGTGGACCAGCGGGCCGAGCAGGAGTACGGGCTGACGCCGTTCCTGCTGATGGAGAACGCCGGCCTGGCGGCGGCGCGGGTGGCCCGGACGATGCTGGGGCCGGTCGCCGGACGGGCCATCCGGATTCTAGCCGGGCCGGGTAACAACGGCGGCGACGGCCTGGTGGCCGCCCGGCGGCTGTTCGGCTGGGGCGCCGCGGTAACGGTCCACACCGCCTACGACCGCGACGCCGCCCGCGGGCTCTCGCGCGTCGAGATGGACATCCTGGACCGCATCGAGGTGCCCACCGAGACCTGGGCCGGCCAGGACCTGGGCGACGCCGACTTGGTGATCGACGCCCTGCTCGGCTTCGGCGCCCGCGACGCGCCGCGCGACGCCCTGGAGGCGATGGTCCTGGCGGCCAACGCCGGCGGCCGTCCCGTGCTGGCCCTCGACGTGCCAACCGGCCTCGACCCCGAGCTGGGCGGCGCGGCCGGCGCGGCGGTGGTGGCGGCGGCGACGGTGACCCTGGGGCTGCCCAAGACCGGGCTGCTGGCGCCCGCCGCCAAGCCGCTGGTGGGGCGCCTCTGGCTGGCCGACATCGGCATCCCCCGCGGGCTGCTGGAGGCGATCGGGGTGGACGTCGCCGGGCTGTTCGCGGACGCCGACATCGTGGACCTCGGCTGACCTTGACGCCGCGCCGGGTGACGCTGGCGGCGGTTGCCGCGATGCTGGCGGGCTGCTCGCTCCCGGGCGGCGCGGCGGCCCCCGCGGGCGAGCACCTGACGCTGGCCCTGCGCGCGGCGCCGTGGGGCGGCGCCGAGCTGCGCCTGGGCGGCGGCGGGATGTCGGTGCGGGTGGCGCTGACCGGGCTCTCGCCCCGGACCACCCATCCGGCGGAGATCCTGGCCGGCGCCTGCGACAGCCTTGGCGCGGCGGTCCACGGCCTGGGCGATCTGGCGGCGGACGACACCGGCTCGGGGGCGCTGACCGCCGCGGTTGGTGGCGTCACGGCCGTCCCGGCCACCGGCTGGGCGGTCGTGGTCCACAGCGGGCCGAGCCTGGACACTCCCGCCGGCTTCCACCCGCTGGCCTGTGGGGAGGTGCGGGCGGCGCCCCCCGCCGCCACGCCATCCCCCGACGCCATCGCCATCCTGGTCCCGCCCGCCGCCGTCTCGGGCAGCGTCGACCTCGGCCTCGAGGCCCGGACCCTGACCGTCCAGGCCACCGTCCACGGCCTCACCCCGGGCACCGCCCACCCCTTCGACATCCGGGCCGGAACCTGCGCGGCGCCGGGCGCCGTCGTCTACCGCCTGCCCGACCTCGGGGCCAACGCCGCCGGCACGGCGTCGGCCACCGGCACGATCAGCGACGTCGGCGCCATCCAGTACGGCGGCTGGCATGTCGCGATCCACCAGGGCCCCGGGGTGGACGATGCGGCGGGCCTGGCCCCGATCGCCTGCGCCGACGTCGGCGGCGCCGATCATCCGGCACCCACGCCGTCCCCGGAGACCAGTCCCGGCCCCTCGGCGTCGCCACAGTCGGGACCAATGCCGTAGCCTGAGTTGACCCTGGCAGAGGGCGGGTCTAGACTGACCGCAACGGTCTTCTACACGATTTTGTAATGAATGAACTTAGCCTGGTGCTTGCCATGCCCAGCGCGGAACAGCAGCCTGGTTTCGACTCACTGCTGCTGGAAAACTTCAATCAGGTCCTGTCCTACCTCGGCCGCCTGACCGGCGACCTGGCGGTGGCGCATCGCCTCAGCGAAGAGACCTTCGACCACGTCTCGCGCTACTACCGCAAGGGCCGTCCGCCGCAGCAGGCGCGGGCGCTGCTGTTCCTGGTCGCCACCGGCCGCGCCCGCGACCACCTCAAGAAGGGCGACCGGCGCTCGATCTGGCAGCGCTTTTTCAGCCGGCCCCGTGGCCCTCTGGTGGAGTTCACCGAGGAGGACGCCAAGGGGCTCGGCACCGACACCAGCCAGCGCGCCCTCTCCACCCTCGACTTTGGCGACCGCGTGGTGCTCCTGCTCCACGACTACTGCGGCCTGGACTACGAGGAGGTGGCCCGCGCCGCCGGCATCGGCCGGACCTCGGTGCCCCGCGACCTGGACCGCGCCCGGCACGACTTCAAGCAGGCCTACGACTACATAAGGTTCTGATGCGCCGCTGCCAGCCCCGCCTGCTCACGCCCTACCACGACGGCGAGCTGGACGACGCCGCCCGCGGCGAGCTGGAGGACCACCTCCGCGGCTGCGCCTCCTGCGCCGCCGTCCTGGACGAGGTCCGGGTGGCCGCCGAGCGCGTGCGCGGCATGGGCCGCACCACGATCGCGCCTCGCCAGCTCCGCCCCGCCCTGGAGGTTTTCGCCGCGGCGATCGGCCTGGAGCTGCCGGTGGACCGCGACGCCGATCGCCTCCCGGCCGCCGCCGTCAGGGCCGCGCCGGAGCTGCCGGTGGAGCGTGCCTGGCCCCGGCGCCGAGTGCCGGATTTCGCGCCGGCGGAGCCGGAGGCGGCGGGAGTGGTGGTCGACGAGCTGCCCCTGAGCGATGCGGCGCCCCTGAGCGATGCGATGTCACTGGACGAGGCGGCGGCGACGGTGGAAGTTCCCTCTGAGGCAGCCATCAGCGGCACCGACCCGCTCGCCGCCTTCGCCGAACCGGCGCCCGTGGCCAAGGCCCAACCGCCACCGCCCTGGCTGGACCAGGCGACGCTCTCGGACGCGGACCTGGATTCCGAGGGCCGCCGCGCGATCGAGGAGACCTTGGCCGCGGAGGCCGCCGGCCCACTGGTTCCGGTGCCGGAGCCGGCGACCGAGATCCAGGCGGAGGCTCCAGAGGAGTCCGAACCGCTCGAACCGTCCCAGCGCTGGACGACAGCCTGGACGGCGGGGGCGGGTACGAGCGCCGCGGGCTCTCCGGCCGCGGAGGACCCAGCCGTCGCCGAGGAACTCACCGCGGCGCAGGAGGCGGCCTGGCGCACGGCGGAGGGCGCACATCCGGTTCACGAGGCGAAAGCCGCGCGCCCGGCGGAGGCCGCACCCCCGGCGCAGGGATCGGAAGCCGCGCGCCCGGCGGAGGCCGCACGCCCGGCGCAGGGGTCGGAAGCCGCGGGCGAGCCGGTCTTCGAGCCCGAGCCTCCCGATCTGGAGCCGCCGGCTCCAGATCAGCTCACCCTGGACGGCCCCGCTCCCGGCCACGCCTCGAACTGGACCTCGCTTCAGCCCCTGACCCCGGAGCAGGTCTGGGCGGCGGCGGCCCGGCGCGACGCCGAGGCGGCGGCCCTTGCCGGCGCGCACGTCGACACGGCCGCCGAGACCGCTCCACCCATCGCGGCGGTCGAACCGCCAGGCTCCCGGCTGGACGAGGTCCGCTATGCCGTCGACCAGATGCGCCAGGAGCTGGCGCCGTGGGAGGCGTCGGACCCCTGGCCGGGCCGCAGCCGGCCGCGGCGGCAGACCATCGTCGACCGGGTGCGCGGCGATTCCAGGCTGGCCGTGGGGGCGGGTCTGGCGATCGCCCTGATGGTGGCGCTGGCGCTGGCCATGACGTTCCGGCCCCACTCGCAGGTCGCCGGCCGGCCGGCTCCGGCCGGGAGCGCGCCGGGCATCGCCGCCGCCGGCGCCAGCCCGGCCGCCACCCCTGGCGGCCCCGCCACACCGGCGGCGGCGGGGCTGGCCAACGTCCTGACCACCGGCGCCGGGGGCAGCGGGTACCAGGTCTCCCAGGTGCGATTTGGCAACCCCGACACCGGCGGCTTCCGGCTGGTCTTCGACCTCGCCGGCGCCGGGGCCCTGCCTGACGCCAGGATCGGCCAGGCGCCGGACGGCTC
>DASZGP010000176.1:0-1661 GCA_035938695.1 Candidatus Dormiibacterota bacterium
CCCGCCGTCGACAACCTGGAGCCGCTGCTCTTCCTGGTCCGGGGCATGCTCGACCGCCTCGGCGCCAGGCTCGAGGCGGGCGGCCACGCGGCCACCAGCGTCCGCCTCCGCCTCGAGCTGGAGGATCCCGGACCTGGCGAGCCGGCGGCGGTCGACGTCCTCCACCACCTGCGCGCCCCGGCCAGCGGCGCCGAGGACCTCTGGATCCCGGTCAGCGCCCTGATCCGGCGCCAGCGGCTGCGCCGGGCGGTCAGCCGGGTGGCGCTCAGGGTCAGCGGCTTCTGCCCCGCCGGCAGCCGCCAGATGGACCTCCTGGCCCGCCGCGACAACCGCCTCGAGGACATCGCCCGCCAGCTCGCGGTGATCACCGAGGACCTGGGGCCGGGGGTGGTGCGGATCGCCGAGGTGGCCGGCTTCCCCTCGCTGCTCGACGAGCGCCGCCACCGCTGGCTCGACCCGGCCCCGGCGCCGTCCCGGAAGCCGCCGCCGCGGCGCGGGCAGCGGCCGCCATGAGCCGCCTGCTCACGGAGCCCCTCCGCGTGGAGGTGGGAAGGGAAGGGGGACTGCCCCGCCGGGTACTGCTACCCGGTGGGGACAGTCCCCTTCTCGTCGTCGGCATCCACTCCCGCTGGCGAGTGGAAGCCGACTGGTGGCGTACTCCCCTCTCCCGGGAGTACTGGAAGCTGGGCCTGCGGCGCGACCCGGGTGGTCAGCCGAGCCTGGTCTGCGACGTCTTCCACGACCTCCTCGGTGGCGGCTGGCACCTGACCCGCGTCTATGACTGACCTAGCCGATGGCGTAGCGGACCGAGACCCAGGCGACCTGGTAGTAGGTCGGGGCGCAGGCCGGCTGGGGCGGCAGGATGCCCTTGACCGCCATGCCCTGGGAGGACACCGCGCCCGGCGCCCCGCTGGCGACGCCCGACCCGGTCGAGCCGGCGCCTGGCGTGATGCCGGCTCCCGGCGCCGGCGAGAGGCACGGCTTGTACCAGGGCTGGACCTGGGTGTGGTCGCTCACCGCCAGGACCTTGCCGAGGCTCTGCCCCGAGGCGCCGGCCAGGGTCTGGGCCCGCTTCTGGGCGTCCTGGTAGGCGGCGTGGATCAGGTCGGCGCCGGGCTCGCTGGTGGCGCCCGCGGTCTCCCGGTAGGCCACGCCCCAGGCGCTCAGGCCGTCGCCGGTGCCGCCCTGGCCGAAGTAGGGGGGCAGCCCGGGCTGGAAGGCGCCGCCGCCGCAGCAGGGGTAGGCATAGCCGGGGGCCATGAGGCCGGGGGCCTGGGCCGCGCCGACGGCCGGCGCCACCGCGTCGGTGCTCTGGCCGCCGAGCGCCGCCGTCCCGGTCTGGATGGCGCCGGCCCCAGGCCTGGTTCCGATCGTCGCCAGGGTGGTGCTCTCCCCGGCCGGCTTGGCCTGGCGTCCGAGGTTGTAGGCCGCCAGCGCGGACCCGCCGCAGGCCAGCGCCATGACCACCGCCACGATCCCGACCCAGACTCGTTTGACCGCCATCTCTTTCTTCTCCTGCAAGTGGGCTCGTCTACATGACGAGCGGCGGGCGGGAAAAGTTCCCTACCGGCTACGCCGAGCTGCACGCCCACTCCAACTTCTCCTTCCTGGACGGCGCCGCCCACCCCGAGGAGCTGGTCGAGGCGGCCGCCGGGATGGGC
>DASZGP010000177.1:0-2171 GCA_035938695.1 Candidatus Dormiibacterota bacterium
CGACCAGGTGGAGCACCGGCGGCCGCAGGTAGACCGCCACCAGGTAGACCAGGAACAGCCCCAGGAAGACCGCGGTCAGCCGCAGCGAGGGCTGGATCCAGGAGGGGTCGACGCGGTGGCCGGTGAGGTGGGTGGGGTCGGGCAGGAACCAGTCCCCGGCCAGGCCGAGGGCCCCGATCAGCAGCAGGACGATCCCCGTCGACGCCAGGAAGCCGCGCGTCACCAGCCGGGTGACGTCGGCGATCAGCATCGCCAAGAAACCCCCGACCGCGATCTCGATCACCGCCTGGAGGGTGATCAGGGGAATCGCTAGCATCGTGCCAATACTAAGGAGCGTCCTGCCGATGACCCCCGACCCCGCGGCGAAGGCCGGCCTCGGTACCCCGCCGCCCTCCACGCCCGAGCTCCCCGGCGCCGCGCCGGCGTGGGTCGACCTGCACCGCGGGATCCTGGCCTGCCGGCGCTGCCAGGAGGCCGGGTACATCCCCGAGGCGATCCCCATGTACCAGGGCCGGCCGGGCCAGCGCCTGATGCTGATCGGGCAGGCGCCGGGGATCGTCGAGCTGGGCCCGCGCAAGCCCTTCGCCGGCCGCTCCGGCGCCGAGCTGGCGCGCTGGATGGTCCGCGCCGGCTTCCGCGACGACGACCACTTCCGGGCCCTGACCTACGTCACCTCGGTGACCAAGTGCTTCCCCGGCAAGTCGGCCTCGGGCTCCGGCGACCGCCGCCCCAGCGGCGCTGAGGTCGCCCTCTGCCACCCCTGGCTGGAGGCCCAGCTGGCGCTGGTCCGGCCCCGCCTGGTCCTGCTGGTCGGCGGCCTGGCCCACGCGGTGTTCCTGCCGGGACGGCCGCTGGAGGCGCTGGTGGGGCGGCTCTTCGACGCCCCCGGCGTGGCGGCCGGCCCGCTGCTGCTGCCGCTGCCCCATCCCTCCGGCGCCAGCCGCTGGCTCAACGATGCGGGCCACCGGGCCCTGCTCGACCGGGCCCTGGCCCTGCTGGCCGAGGCCTGGCCGCCCCTCGCCGGCCCGGCCAACGGCTAAACTCCCCCTTGAGTTGACGGAGCAGAGGAAGCTGGGCGCCGAGGCCCCTCCAGGAGCCGAGGTGCGGACCAAGTCCGCCGAGCAGATCCTGGAGTCGCTGTTCTCGCCGGTCGCCAAGGCCAGCCCCCTGGAGCAGGCCGAGCGCACCCTCCGCCGGCCCCGCAAGGTGGTCTACGTGGCGATGAGCAACCGCAACTTCCACTGGCGGATGCACGTCACGAAGTACGTCCTCGACGAGGGCTGCGTGCCGGTCAACCCCTTCATGCTCTTCGACTACTACCTGCTCCACACGGTCAACAAGGAGACCGTCCGCGAGGCCATGAACAACCTGCTCGCGAAGTGCGACGAGGTCTGGGTCTTCGGCCGCATGAGCCTGGGCGTCGAGGTCCAGGTGGGGATCGCCAAGCGTCTCAAGAAGCCGCTGCGCTACTACGACATCTCGGAGCTGCCCGAGCGCGTGGTGCGGATCTCCGAGAACCTGGCCCAGGGCGAGTCCCGCGACTGACCCCGGCCTCCGCCGAACAAATCAAACCCTGCCATACCTTTGCCGCGTAGATGAAGGAGGACAGGATCAGCAGGCCCGCCAAGGCTACGATCACCGCACCGGTGACACGCTTCGAGATCGCGAATCCTTGCCATTAATGACAACAAGCAACATACCAGTGTGTAGGAGCCGCTGGCGTAGACGTGCACCCGCTGGTAGCCCACGCTTATACAAAGCGCCCTGATGCTGGGAGTCTGAGTCTTGCTGGCATTTCTTTCCGTCGGTCTCGCCTCAATTGCCGATCGAACCAGTTAGCATGGTCGGAAGGTCTAGAACCTGGGGTTGGTTGTGATCTCGAATCGCCAACGATCCGAGTCCTGCTGATACTCCTTGCCATCCACCTCGTAGTAGAAGCGCAAGCCGGAGGTTGGTCCATAATGGCCCGGCGCCGTCATGTGAACCTGTGCGATCAGATCCCAATTCTGCATGTGAATGCTACCTGCCCCAGAATCGGGCACGGTGCACTCTCCGGGTGGACAACTCGGGGGGCCGCATTGCTCAGAGGGTGGACAGGTCGGATCAATAACGAAGCTAGCTAAAGGTTGAAACAACGGTGTGAGTCGTTGCCGTGCCTCGTCGCCACCGGT
>DASZGP010000178.1:0-3841 GCA_035938695.1 Candidatus Dormiibacterota bacterium
GATCGAGGAGGACGACGACTGACCAGGTTCCGTTTGGCCCCCGCCCGGGGTATAAAGGCGGTGGCCCGGCCCGACCGGGCCTGAGCCCGGCGCGCAAGAGGTGATTTCGACATGGGTTTCTTCAGCGGCGAGATCCGCCGAGAGTTCATCGCCCGGCCCGACGCGGCCAAGGGCCAGATCCTCTATAAGTGGCCCGACACCAACATCCGCAAGCTGACCCAGCTGACCGTCGAGCAGGACGAGCTGGCGGTGTTCTTCCGTGACGGCCTGGTCCAGGGCACCATCCAGCCCGGCCGGGTCACCCTGGACAGCTCCGAGATCCCTTTCCTCGGCCGCCTGGTCGACGCCGCCAGCGGTGGCAACCTGTTCAAGACCGAGATCTACTTCATCTCCACCCGCGAGTTCCCCAACCAGCCCTTCGGGGGCAGCGTCGACAACGTGGTCGACCCCGAGACCGGTCTGGCCATCCAGCTCCGGGTCTTCGGCGACTACTCGCTCAAGGTGGTCGAGCCGCAGTCGCTGATCCTCCAGCTGGTCGGCACCCAGAACCTCTCGACCAACGACCAGATCACCGACTGGATGCGCGAGCAGCTGCTCAAGGTCTTCCGCACCGACGTGGTCAGCCACATCTCCAGCTCCGGCTGGGCCATCCTGGGCATCGCCGCCCACAACGACGAGATCGAGCAGGCGACCCTGGCCAAGGTCCAGGGCTACGTCCAGACCTACGGCATCCAGATCGTCCGCATGGGCAACTTCACGATCTCCATCAAGGAGGAGGACGAGGCCACCCTCAAGGGCCTGCGCAAGGACGTCGCCTACACCAAGCTGGCCGGCGGCTTCCAGCAGTACGCGGCGGGCGAGGCGCTCCTCGGGGTCGGCCAGGGCGCCGCCCAAGGCGGCGGCGCGCTGCCCCCGGCGCTGCTCGGGATCGGCCTCGGCATGGGTCAGCAGGTGGCCGGCGCCCAGGGCCAGACGATGGCCGCCGGCGGCGCGATCCAGGTGCGCTGCGGCAACTGCAACACTCTCAACCCGGAGGCGGCCAAGTTCTGCTCCGGCTGCGGCCAGCCGCTGACGGCGCCGGCGCCGCCGCCGGTCGGGGCCACCGTGACCTGCCCCAACTGCCAGACCGCGAACGCGGCGACCGCCAAGTTCTGCGCTAGCTGCGGGCACAACCTCCAGGCGCCGCCCGCGGCCGAGCCGCCGCCGGCCCCGCCCGAGCCCCCGGCGACCCCACCCCCACCCCCGGCCCAGCCCTGACCGGCTTGCCAGGGACGATTCGGCGCACCGCCCGGGCCGTGGCCCGGGCCTTCGCCGGCATCCGCGGGGCCGTCGGCGACCGCCGCCCGGCGCCGCTGGCGGGCCTGGTCCTGGTGGCCGCGCTGGCGCTCCTGCCGGAGATCGCCCTGGCCCGCGCCGGTGGCGGCAGCCATGGCGGCGGGGGGAGCTTCGGCGGTGGCGGTGGCGGCGGCGGCGGCAGCTTCGGCGGTGGTGGTGGCGGAGGCGGAGGCCTCGGCGGGCTGCTCTTCCTGCCCTTCCTGTTCGGCGGCGGCGGCGGGATCTTCTTCCTGCTGGTGATCGCCTACTTCGCCTACCGGATGTTCGCCGGCGGCCGGGGTGGGGGAGGGCCGAGCTACGACGCCCCGGCCTACGGCTACCCCCAGCCGGGGGCGATGGTCGACAGCGGCGGCATCGAGGCGATCCAGGCGGTCGACCCCGGCTTCAACGAGCAGGTTTTCATGGACCGCGTCCAGGCCGTCTTCTTCCTGATGCAGAAGGCCTGGCAGGACCGCAACATCGACGAGGGCCGCGGCTACATGAGCCCCGGCCTCTACCAGAGCTGGCGGGCCCAGGTCGACGCCATGACCGCCGCGCACAAGAAGAACGTGCTGGAGAACCTCTACATCCAGGGCCTGCACATCGTCCGCGCCCGCCACGACGACAACTTCGACAACATCGCGGTGCGGGTCGACGCCAGCGCCATGGACTACGAGGTCGACGACAGCACCGGCAAGGTGGTCTTCGGCGAGAAGCGCGACAAGCCGTTCACCGAGTTCTGGACCTTCACCCGCTCGGCCGGGGTCAAGACCCTGGTCACGGGCGGGATCTCGGAGCAGAAGTGCCCCAACTGCGGCGCCCCGCTGACGGTCAACGAGGTCGGATCGTGCAAGTACTGCAACGCGGCGGTCACCAGCGGCAACTTTGACTGGGTCCTGAGCCGCATCGACCAGGCCAACGAGTTCGAGGGCTGAGCCATGAGTGAAGAGAACCCCACCCCCACGCCTCCTGTGACCCCGACTCCGCCGGTGCGTCCCGGCGCCGGCCAGCCGCTGGTCCCGGGCCCGCCGGCCTCGGTCCGGCCGCCCGGCGGCGCGGGCGCGATCAACGCCACCGTGGGCATCGGGGTGGTCGTCGGCATCCTGGCCCTGATCGTCCTGGTGGTCGTCGTGGGCATGGTCGTCATCAACCTGCTGGCCCGGCACTGACCGCTCCCGAGGGCGCGCCGGGCCGGCGTCCGTAGAATAGGCGCCGTGACCGTCACGATCGCCGCCATCTCGGGCAAGGGCGGCACGGGCAAGACCACCACCACCATCAATCTGGCCTGTGCCCTGGCCGAGCTCGACCGCAGGGTCTTGGCCGTCGACATGGATCCCCAGGCCAACCTGACCTCGGGCATCGGTTACGACCCCTACCGCCTCGAGGAGACCGTCTTCCAGGCGCTGACCGGGGAGTCGCCCAACGGCACGGCTGTGATCTCCAGCGAGTATGGCGTCGACCTGCTGCCCTCCAGCCCCGACCTGTCGGCGGTGGAGTCGTCGCTGCGCAGCGGCATCAACCGCGAGTACCTCCTCCGCGACGTGCTCGCCCGCCTCACCGCCGGGGGCCGCTACGACTACGTGCTGATCGACACCCCGCCCAACTTCGGCTTCCACACCCTCAACGCGCTCGCGGCCGCCGACTACATCCTGGTGCCGGTGCAGATGTCGGGCTTCGCCATCAAGGGCCTCAAGGAGGTGCTGCGGACGGTGGCGGCGGCGCGGCAGCGGCTCAACTCCGACGTCCGGGTGCTGGGCATCCTGCCGACCTTCGTCAGCCCCCGCACCAACTTCAGCCGCGACATGCTGGAGGCGCTCCACAACCTGCCCAGCCTGCCGGTCTTCAACACCATGGTGAAGCACACGGTGAAGCTGGCCGAGACCTCCCTCGAAGGCGTCCCGATCTTGCGCTACGCTTCTTCTTCCGAGGCGGCGAAGGCGTATCGCGACCTGGCGGCGGAGATCGTCGCGGCGGTATAGGCAGAGACACAGGGAGAGGAATTGAGCAAGCGCAAGGGAACCTTCAGGTCCAAGATCGACAGCATCCTGGCCGAGGGCGCCGCCGAGCCGGCGACTGACGACATCGAGCCCCTCCGCAGCAAGGTGGAGGGCATCCTGGCGGCCTCGGGCGACGGCGACCCGCTGGCGCGGCTGCTCAAGCCGACCACCGAGACCAAGCTGGACGAGATCGAGATCGTCCAGATCAAGCTCCGCCCCGGACATCGCGAGGTGCCCCGCGGGGACACCGCGATGGACACCCTCAAGGCCAGCATCGCCGAGAGCGGGATCATCCAGCCGCTGCTGCTGCGCCCGGCGGCGACCGGGGGGTACGAGGTGGTGGACGGCGAGCGCCGCCTGATCGCCGCGCGGGCCTTGAAGCTGACCGCGGTGCCGGCGGTTGTCCGGGCCCTGAGCGACGCGGAGGCGGCGGCCTCGGCGCCGCCGGCCTCCGAGCGCGCGGCGGCGGCCAAGGGGGCCGAGCCCGCGGTCGCCAAGCCCGCGGCCGTCAGGCGTGCGGCCGCCGCGTC